>JBDNCV010000239.1:0-3780 GCA_046719465.1 Anaerolinea sp. | reverse complement strand
CATGACCAACCCCGATCAGCCCACTATCCCCGCGCAGAGCGCCGCCGAACCGCTGCAAGAGACGATGCCGATGCGAGGCGTGCCGTTGGCTGCGCCGACCGTGCCGGTGCAGCCTGCCCAGCGCCCTGCCGCCACCCCCTATATGCCGCCTGCGCTGCCGACGCATCCAGCACCGCGCCCGCGTGCGCTGCCGCCGCGTCGGGCTGGGAGGCCGCGCCGCTGGGGGCTGTGGCTGCTGGCTGCGGGGAGCGCGTTTGGGGTGGTCGTGCTGATCATGCTGAGCGTGGGGGTGGCAGCGGTCAGCGCGAACGTGCTGCCGGGCGTGAGTGTGGGCGGGCTGCGCGTGGGCGGCCTCAGCCTTGAGCAGGCCACGCGCCTCATCGCGGAGCAGTCCCACCGCGTGACGCTGACCGCCCACGGCCAGACGTGGCGCATCCCTGCGGCGGAGCTGGGGCTGACGGTGGACGTGCGCGCCAGCGCCCAACGCGCCTTTAACGCAGGCCGCAGCGACGGCGACTTCTGGCAGGCGCTGTTGGGGCGCGTCTCCATCCCGCTCGTGGTGACGTTCGACGTGCCTACCGCGGAGGCCTATCTGCTGGCCAACCAAGATCAGTTCAGCGTGCCGCCCGTGGACGCCAGCGTCGCGTTCGTCGAGGGCGATGTGCAGGCGCTGCCTGCGCAGGAAGGCCACGCGCTGGACGTGCAGGGGACGCTCGCCCTCATCGTGGCCAACCCCGCCGCCGCGCTCGAGGCCCCGCTGGCGCTGGTCACGCAGCCGGTGCTGCCCCAAGTGCTGGATGTGACACCTGCGCTCAACGCAGCACGCGCCCTGCTCAGCAGCCCGCTGGAGCTGCGCGTCTATGACCCTGTGACCGACGCCAGCATCACGTGGAGCGCGCCGCCGCAGCAGTGGGGGCAATGGCTGACCGCCGTCAGCGACCCCACCAGCCCCATTGGGCTGCGGCTGGCGCTGGCCGAGGCCCCGCTCATCGATTTTTTGACGGCGCAGGCCGCCGTGTTCGACGCAAGCCGCACCATTGACGTGCCGCAGGCCGTCGCCGAGGTGCAGGCGGCGCTCGCGCAGGGCGACCCGCGCCGCGCGACGATCCAAGTGAAGCATCTGCCGCGCCAATATCGCGTTCAGGCGGGCGAGACGCTCACCAGCATCGCGTGGAACGTCGGCATCCCCTACCCTTACATTCAGCAGGCCAACGGCGGGCGTGACCGCTTCAGCGCGGGCGAGGTCATCACGCTGCCGCCTGCGGACAGCTTCCTGCTGTTCCCGCCCATCCCCCACAAGCGGATCATCGTCAGCATCAGTCGGCAGCGGGTGTGGGTGTACGAGAACGGCCAACTGCTGCACGAGTGGGTCGCCAGCACGGGCATCAACGACAGCCCCACGTGGCCGGGCATCTATCAAGTCATCCTGCGCGAACGCAACGCCTATGCGGGCAACTGGGACTTGTGGATGCCCTACTTCGTCGGGGTGTATCGCCCGATCCCGGGGGCGGCGTTTACCAACGGTTTCCACGGCTTCCCCACGCGCGGCGGCGGTCAAATCCTCTGGGAGAACAGTTTAGGCCGCCGTGTGACCTACGGCTGCATCCTCATCAACAACCAGAACGCGGCATGGCTGTTCAACTGGGCGGAAGAAGGCGTGGTCGTGGAGATTCAGGGGTAAGATCGCAGATGACATCACAAGTGGGCACGGCCTGCCGTGCCCCTGCATGGAGGCAACGATGACCGATACGCTTGCCCGCTGCCCTTCGTGTGAGGGCATCGGTTGGTTTGAAGATGAGTTCAGCGGCGAGGCGCAAGATTGCGACTGGTGCGGCGGCGTGGGCTATGTCTACCGCCGCGCCGATGGAACCGACCGGCGCATCCCGTCCGCGGACTGGGGACGCTTGGCCGATGAGTTGGAGCGCCTCGAGACGGAGCGCCTGCGCGAGCTGGGCTACACCGGCAGCGCCAAAAAACCGTGGGAACAGGCCATCCGTGAGGGGACGCGCGGCGGCCAAAACCCCTACGAGGGGGACACATGAAGCGCGCGCTGAGCCTTACCCTCACTTTTTGCTTGATGATCGCCCTCTCGGCGGCGCTGGGCGAGCTGGCGCTGCGGATCATTGGGCCGCGCTTGGGCGGGCCGTTGGGCGTGGCGGCGCGCTATGTCACAACAGGCCAGCCCTATGCCGAGGCGTGGACGCCTGCGTGGACGACCAACCGCGACCACTACTACACCCTGCGCCCGGGCTTGGTGGATGCGCTGCAATACGGCAGCCCCACCGTGCAGTTCCGCTTGACGACCAACGAGCTGTGGGAGGGCGGCGGGATCGGCTTCCGCACGCGCCCGATTGTTTTTTTCGTCGATGCCGTCGTCGTGGGGGACAGCTTCGGGCTGTGCTTCACCGAGCAGGCCGATTGCTGGGTTGATCTGCTGGGCGAGGCGCTGGGGCAGAACGTCGTCAACTTGTCGCAGCCGGTGACGGGGTCGCGCAGCCATTTGAAGATCCTGCAAGACTTCGGCGCGCCGCTGCGCCCCCCGCTGGTCATCTGGCAGTTCTTCGGCAACGACTTCAACGACGACTACGGGCTGGCGCTGCTGCGCGGGGAGGTGGAGCGCCCCCCGCAGGAGGAGGCCGCCCCCGCCGAGGCCACCGACTTGCGCGGCTGGCTGCGCCGCAGCAGCGTGCTGTACGCCATGATCGAGACGACGCTGGCCGGGCGCTATCTGGGCACGCCAGAGAGCGAGGCGCTGTTTGTGAAGCCGTATACCGTCCGCTTTGGGGCGCAAAATCAACACGTGATGCAGGTTGGCGGCCAATATGAGCTGCAAGCGCTCGATATGAGCCGCCCGGAGAATCAACAGGGGCTGGCGATGAGCCGCGCGGCCTTCCGCGAGGCGGCGGCGTTGGTCGAAAGCTGGGGCGGGCGGCTGGTCTTCGTCCTGATCCCCACCCGCGAGGAGGTCTACCGCGAGATGGTGGAGGCCGTCATGCCGCCCGCGGAGATCGACCGGCTGGCCAGCGCCCGCGCCGCCATGCAGGGGCTGTGCGCAGACCTCGCGCTCACCTGCTGGGATGCTTACGACGCGCTGCGGCCGCCCGCCCTCAACGGCGAGGCGCTCTACTTCGTGGACGATCTGCACCTCAACCCCAATGGCAACCGCACGCTGGCGGCGTGGCTGGCAGCGTTGATTGCGGGGGCGCAGCCCTAACCCTGATCGACCGCTCCTTCGCCGACGGGTTCGTTGGTGGTGGTGATGCTCGTCCAGCTTGGGCGGTCGCCGCGCAGGTGGCCGTAGATCGGCTTTTCGTAGCGCAGCACGTCGATGAACACCAACATGTCGCTCATCGGGAGGAAGATTTGGCCGGTGTTGGCGGCAAGGTCAATCTGCGGCTGGGGGAAGTCGCTGTCCTCGGCGAGGAAGAACACCTCTAACCGGTAGTCTTCCCCGGGTTTGGGGTGCTGCCCCGTGCCGCTGCACCGAATCAACCCGCGAATTTTGGCCGTCACCCCGCCAAAGACGCGCTCCTCGTTCTGGCGCAGGATGATCATGTATTCTTTGATTTCAAACACAGCAACCGGCATGTTCGGGTTCATGGCTGGCCTCTCAGGATGGTGTCGTCACTGGTTAGTGATTATAGCGCGTTCTGTGGGGGCTGCGCGTGGTCACAGCGCGAGAAACCCGGGCAATCGCATGCCAAGCTGACCCTCACCCCGGCGCTGGCGCGCCACCCCTCTCCCACCTGCCCCGCTGCGCGGCTGGGGAGAGGGGGCAGG
>JBDNCV010000238.1:0-3827 GCA_046719465.1 Anaerolinea sp. | reverse complement strand
TCACGGTGCACGCCTACGACCAAGACCACATCGTGCCTTACGACTACTTGATCGTGGCGACTGGCAGCGTCACCAACTTTTTCAACAAGCCTGACCTCAGCCGTCATGCCTTCGGGCTGAAGGACTTACACGATTCGATTGCCCTGCGCAACCACATCCTGAAGCTCTTCGAGCAAGCAGCGTGGACGCAGGACAGCGCCGAACGCGACGCGCTCACCACGCTGGTGGTGGTGGGCGGCGGGCCTACCGGCCTAGAGACGGCAGGCGCGCTTTATGAGCTGTACAACCACGTGCTGGCGCGCGAGTACAATGCGCCCCCCGAGATTCGCGCGCGAGTGATCTTGGTGGAGGCCACCAACACCCTGCTGTCGCCCTACCCGCAGCGGCTGCGCGAGGCCGCGCAGCGACAGCTCGAAGACCTCGGCGTGGAGGTGCTGCTGGGCAAGCGCGTCGAGCAAGTCGAGGAAGATCGCATCCGCCTCAGCAGCGGTGAGACGATCCGCACGCACACGCTGGTGTGGGCAGCGGGGGTCAAGGGGTCGCCGTTGGCGCGGATGTTGGGCGTGCCGCTGACCGCTGCCGAGCGCGTGCCCGTCCGGCCGACGTTGGAGGTGATCGGGCTTGAGGGGGTCTACGCCGTGGGCGATATCGCGCATCTGGACGCAGGCGGCGGCCAACCCCACCCGCAGGTGATCCCCGTTGCGCAGCAGCAAGGGCGGCACGCTGCCCAGAACATCGCGCGGCGGCTCGACCAACGGCCTGAAATGCCCTTCGTCTACCGAGATCGTGGCATCATGGCCACCATCGGGCGGCGGCGGGCGGTGGCGTGGCCGTTCTACAAGGTGCAGCTCACCGGTTTCGTGGCTTGGCTCACGTGGTTGGCGCTCCACCTCATCTGGCTGATGGGCTTCCGCAATCGGCTGACGGTGTTCATCAACTGGGTGTGGAATTACCTTACGTATGATCGCTCGGTGCGGGTCATCGTCAACATGCGAGATACACGGCTCAAGCCGTCGAACGAAGCTGAAGCCGCCCGGGCTGATGAACGTGCCGCCTGAGCCACAGCCTCACAAGGTACGCCGCCACACAGGGAGATCATAGCCGTTGTGGCGAAAGCCGAAGCGCAGGTAGAGCTGCTGTGAGTGGTGGTTGCTCTGCTGCGTGTTGACGGTCATCGCGCGGACGCTGCGGCGCAGCATCCCACTGATGACGTGGTGCAGCAGCAGCGCGCCTACCCCGTGGCCTTGATGCGCGGGGACGACCGCCAACCGCGCAAGGTGGGAACTGTTCTGGTGGCGCGTGCTGATCTGATAGCCAACGACCTGCCCCTCGAACGTGGCGATGGTGCAGCTTGCCGCCTGCCGCTGCGCGTGGCGAAGTTCATCGCGCGACATCTGCCACGGCGGGCGGAAAGCCGCGTGATCCACCGCGATCAAGTCCGGCAGGTGTTCGATGTAGGCCGTCTGAATGCTGTAAGGGCTGGGCGCGAGCGTGGGCAGCGCATCGCCGATGCGGCTGAGCGTGACGACATCCTCAACATATTCAAAGCCCAGCGCGGACAAGTGGCCCCCCAACCACCGGTTGATGACGATGCAATACACGGCGTGAACGCCGCTGCGGGGCGCTTCTTCGAGCGCGGCGCGAATGAGCGTCTCGACGACGGTGGTTGTGTCGGCGGCGTTGTCGACGGCCAGCAGGCGCACCCACTGCGTGCCCTCCATCGGCGCGGTGCAGGCGATCAACCCCAGCAGGTGGCTGTTCTCCCACAGGGTGAGCGCCAGCGTGTCCGGCAGGTCGAGGAAGTTCATCGGGCGATACCAATCGAGGTGGTTGTGCTGGCGGCGCGCATAGAACAGCAAGTCCTGCACAGCCTCAGACTGTGAGCGGTCGTAGGGGCGCAGCAGCATAGGATGTCCTTGCCGCGTCAGCGGTTGCGCAGGCGCAGGCCGATGCTGGGCGCATTCAGCCCGACGCGGCGGCATAAGCGCGTGTCCATCAACCGGCTGAACAGGCGCGGCTGCAGCTTTTCGAGGTCTTCGAGGCTGTTGGCGCTGGTCAGCACAGTGGGCAGGCGGCGCACATAGCGATAATCCAACAGTTGAAAGAGGCGTTCGGATCCCCAGCCTTTGTTGGCTTGCGGGGTCAGATCGTCCAGCACCAGCAGCGGGATATCGCGGACGATGGTGTAGAGCTGGTCGAAGCTCTGGGGCGCATCGTGGCTGAAGCTGGCCTTGAAGTGGTCGAGCAGGTCGGGGCCGGTGACGAACACGACCGTATCCGGCTTGCGGACGCGCACATGATGAGCGATGGCGGCGGCGAGGTGGGTCTTGCCGCTGCCATAGTGCCCCATGAACATCAGCCAGCCCTCGGGCTGCTCGGCGAATTCTTGGGCGACCCGCAGCGCGTTGCGCAGGCTGCTGATCTCCTCCGGGCGCAGGCCGGTCACCGTGTCGAAGCTCTCAAACGTCATGCCAGCGTAGGCCATGACGGCGTTGGTGAGGAAGTCAGGCATGCGGGTGGACGATTCATCGCGGAAGTCTGGGGCGTTGATGGCGATGCGCTGCACCACGTTGACATCGCGCAGGCGGCTGCTGATGCGCCCGTCAAGCCGTTCCAGCGGCAGGTTGGTGGTGATGATGGTCGGCAGTTGGCTGGTGTAGCGGTGGTTGATGAGCTGGTAGAGCTTCTCAAGCGCCCACCCGCTGGGGTTCTCTGCGCCGAGGTCGTCGAGGATGAGCAGGTCGGCGCTGCGCAGGCGCTCGAAGACGTCGTCGTAGCTGTCCTCGCTGCTGGCGCTGAAGGTGTTGCGCAGTTGGTCGAGCAGGTCAGGCGCGGTGATGAACACCACCGTATCGCCCTCAGCGAGGCGCACGTTGCCGATGGCGGCGGCGAGGTGGGTCTTACCCGTGCCGTAGCTGCCCTCAAAGAGCATCCAGCCTTTAGGGCTGCCCGCGTAGAGCGCGCTCTGGCGCAGCGCCAGCGTGAGCGAGTCGATGTGCTCCTGCGCATAGCCGCGCCGCGCGACGATGAAGTTCTCAAAGGTGCGGTCGGCCAGCGCCTCCAAGTTGCCCAAGCGCCGAATCACGTTGGCGCGGTCGGGGTCGGGCGGGCGGTTGGGGCACGGGAGCGCCTTGCCAAACCGCGGATCACCGGGCAGCACATCGAGCGTGATCAACCCCATCCCCTTGCAGATCGGGCAGGGTTGATCGGGCTGCTGTGGGTCAAAACAGCGGATGAGCGCGGGCTGATCGTCGTAGTCGACGGGCTGGCTGAAGTCAGGATTCGATGAAGTCGGCGTATTTGCCGCTGACAAATCGCTTGCCATCTTCGAGGTTAGGGCGCGCAAAGGTTTCATGGTGTCGTCCTTCGTTCTTCCAGCGGGTGAGGATGCCGCGCACGTAGCGCCAGCTCCGCTTGTTGTTCTCGACGGCGATCTTGATAGCTTCCTCCAGCCACTGGGCGGAGAACTCAGCCTCGGCATCGCGCAGTTCATCCGCGATGTGCGCCGTCAACGGCCCGATGTTCTGCTCATAGAGTGTATAGATGTTGGGGCGCTCCGGCAAAATTTCGACCTCGTCCTCCTCGGCAGGGCGCCATTGGCCGCGCTGCACCTGCTGAACGGCGCTGCGCCCGCGCGGCGTATTGACGAAGTAGAACGGCTCCGGCGCGTCGCCCAGCGTCACCTCTACCCTCAGCAGCGTGCCACGGGCGATGCAGCGGGCGAGCGCGTCGTCCAGCGCCTCAGGGCTGAGGCTGGCCTTCAAGCTCGTGTCACTCATGAGCTGACGATGGCGCAGGTAGGGCACGGCCCGGTTCGGGCGCTGCCC
>JBDNCV010000237.1:0-3840 GCA_046719465.1 Anaerolinea sp. | reverse complement strand
CGTCGGCCTTGCGGGGTCGCTGCTGCCCTCAAGCCGTGAACCCATTCTGCGCGACCCTGCCGCCCAGCAGGCCGCCCGCGACCGCCTACACGCTGAAGGCATCCGCGGCGTGCTGCTGTTCGGCGGCGATGGCACGCTGCGCCACGTGCTGCCGATCCTGACCTCATGGGGCATCCCATGCGCAGCTATCCCCACCACGATTGACAACGACGTGCCCGGGACGGACTACACGCTCGGCTTTGACAGCGCCTGCAACTTCGCCTATCAGAGCATCGACGGCGTGACCGCCACCGCCCACGCGCTGGGCGGGCGCATCTTCATGGTCGAGACGCTGGGCGGCAGCACTGGCTACCTAGCGCTGGCGATCGCGGAGGGCGCAGGGGCACACGCCGTCCTGCTGCCCGAGTACGACTATGACGAGGAGCAGATCGCGGCACGGCTCCGCGCTGCGGCAGAGGCGCAGGGCTTCGCGCTGCTGGTGCTTTCGGAAGGGGCGCGGGGCGCGCGCACCCTCGCGGAGACGCTGCCAGAGCGCGTCGGGATGCGCGTGCGCGATGTGCGGCTCGGCCATGCGCAGCGCGGCGGCACGCCTACCCACCGTGACCGTGTGTTCGCGCGGCAGGCGGCTGATCTTGCCTTCGAGACAATCAGCGCAGGCCGGAGCGGCGTAATCGTCGCCCACGGTGGGGCGCTGCGCGTCGTAGAGGCGCTGCCCGCAGAGCGTCCTCTGCCGGATCGCGCCCTTTACGACCGCATCAACGGGCGGTGAGCGATGGGCATCCTCGCCTTCGACTTCGGCGGGACGCGCACCCGCGCCGGCTATTTCGACGACCAGCTCAACCTTGTTCAACGCGCTGAAATGCCCTCCGACGTGCTGGAGGGGCCGCAGGCGGTCATGATGCGCATGGTCGCGCTGGGGCGCAAGGTGATCGCCGGTGACGTGCGCGCTGTTGGCGTCTCGGCCCCCGGGCCGCTCGACACACGCGCAGGCGTCATCCACCACGCATGGACGCTCCCCGGGTGGCAGAACATCCCCATCGGCGCGTGGCTGTCAGAGGCGTTCGGCGCGCCCGCCTCGGTTGAGAACGACGCCAACTGCGGCGCGCTGGCCGAGTATCACGCGGGGGCTGGGCGCAGCTGCGACCCGATGATCTACCTCACGATCAGCACGGGCATCGGCGGCGGCGTGATACTCAACGGGGAACTGTTCACAGGGTGGCGCGGCCTCGCGGCGGAACCCGGGCATCAAGTCTTTCGCCTGCCGGATGGGCGCGTCAAGAAACTGGAGGAACTGGCCAGCGGCACAGGTATCGCCCAGATCGCCCGCGAGCGGCTGGCCACATGGGGCAGCGATACGCTGCTGAAGCAGACTCCCGAAGTCACCGCGAAGGTGGTCGGCCACGCCGCCCAACAAGGCGACGCGCTGGCACAAGCGGTCATCCACGAGGCGGCGGCGTGGCTGGGGCTGGGGATGGTCAACCTGCTGCACTTGTTCAATCCACGGGCAGTTGTCATCGGCGGCAGCGTGGCGCAGGTGGGAGAACTGCTGTTCGCGCCTGTCCGCGCCGCGCTCGAGCAGCATCTGCTCTCGCCAGATTTTAACGCGCCCGACCTGCTGCGCCCCGCCGCGCTGGGCGACGACGCCTGCCTCGTTGGGGCAGCATGGGTGGCGGCAGCGCGTTAGGCAAACAGCGCGCGGATGCTGTCCTCGTGCGGGGCGCAGAGGCCACGTTCGGTGATGAGGCCAGTGATGAGCCGCGCGGGCGTCACATCAAAGCCGTAGTTGGTGACAGGGCTGCCCTCAGCGAGGATGCGCACTGTGGCCAAGCGCCCGGCTGCATCCAGCCCTTCCACTGCGTAGACCTCCGCGCCGTCGCGTTCCTCAATCGGAATTTCGCGCAGGCCGTCGCGCATGTGCCAGTCAAAGGTGCTGGAGGGCAGCGCCACGTAGAACGGCACAGCGTTATCGCGGGCGGCCAACGCCTTCAAATAAGTGCCGATTTTGTTGGCGACATCGCCCGTCACGGTGACACGATCTGCGCCGACGATGCACATGTCCACCAAGCCGTGCTGCATCAAGTGCCCGCCGACGTTGTCCACGATCACGTGATGGGGCACGCCGTGCTGCGCCAGCTCCCACGCGGTGAGGCGCGCCCCTTGATTGCGCGGGCGCGTCTCATCCACCCACACATGCACGGGGAGGCCTGCGTCATGCGCAGCGTAGATCGGCGCAGTGGCTGAGCCATAATCCACAAACGCCAGCCACCCTGCGTTGCAATGCGTTAGGATGTTCACCGGCTGCCCGGGCTTCTGCGCCGCCAGCGCGCGGATGAGCGCGAGGCCATGCTCGCCGATGGCGCGGCAGGCGGCAGCGTCCTCATCGGCAATCTGCCGCGCCACCTGCTGGCTGATGGCGACGGCTTCTTCCACGCTGGCAGCCTGCTGCATCGCGTGAAGCTGGCGCTCCACCGCCCATGCGAGGTTGACCGCCGTCGGGCGGGTGGCTTTGAGCGCTGCGCCGTCCTGCGTCACCTGCGCGATGAACGCTTCTAGCGCGTGCTTGGGGGCCGCCTGCGCCGCCAGCATCATGCCGTAACCGGCCGTCGCGCCGATCAAGCCCGCCCCGCGCACGATCATTGCCTTAATGGCATGGGCCGTTTCTTCCACGCTGCGCAGGTCGACCACCTCAAACACAAACGGCAGCTTGGTCTGGTCGATCACCTGCACCACCCCCGGATCATCCGGATGCTGCCAGATCGTGCGATAGGGCTTGCCGTTAACGTTCATACTGCCTCCTATGGTTGAGAGTGCTTCACGGCAGCCAGCCGTTGATGAGGCTGAAGCCGTCGATCCATTCGCCGCTCACGCTGATCTCCCAGTGCAGATGCGGGCCACTGCTGCGGCCCGTGTTGCCGCTCAAGCCGATGAGTTGGCCACGCTCCACGGTTTGCCCGGGGGCCACCGCCATCTGTGAGAGGTGGGCATAGCCGCTGAAGATACCCCACCCGTGGTCGATCATGACGTAGTTGCCGCGGATGTCGAGCATCCCCGCGAAGTTGACGACCCCGCGCGCCATCGCGTACACCGGCGTGCCGGTCGCCGCGCGCTGATCCCAGCCAGTGTGGCGCGTCTGCACGGTGTTGTTCAACACGCGATACTGGCCAAAATTGCTGACCATCTCAGACTGCATCGGCAGTTGGAAGCCACCTGCGTCCCACTGGCGCAGCGGGTTCAAGCGCGAGGTGAGCGCCCCCAACCGCGCAAACTCGTTGCGCTCTACTTCAGGGTTGATGAGGAAGGCGCGGTCGCTTGGCACGTTGAACACGACTCGTAAGAAACCCGCCGCCTGCACGTCGATCATCGTTTGCTGGGTTTGCAGCGTGCCATCGCTGAGCGCGGCCAGCACTTGCAGCGGGTAGGCGCGCGGTGGCATGTCGATCCGCGCGACAATGAGCGCATAGAGCGCGTCTTCATCCGCCGGGCGGAAGAAGGGGTACGCCCGACCGTCAAAGATGGCCTGCGCTTCGGTTACGTTCGGGCTGGCAAGCCGCAGCAGCCCCATCGTGCCCTGCGTCAGGCTGTTGAAGTAGAGTTCAAGGCCGCCTGTCCCCAACGGCAAGACGAGGAAAGGCGCAGGGCGGGGGCGCGGCGTCGGCTCAGCGGTCTGAGTGGGTTCCTGCGCCGTGCTGTGCAGCACCACGAGCGCCCACATAAGGATGAGCAAACGGCGCAGCGTCATGGGCGCTGCGGGATGCTGTGGGCGATCTCATCCAGATGGTGATCCTCATGCCAGAGGATGCCCGCGATCATCTGGTCGGGGGTTGTATCTTGCCCTAGCCA
>JBDNCV010000236.1:0-3856 GCA_046719465.1 Anaerolinea sp. | reverse complement strand
CCGCCCGCTTCAGGTGTGTTAGCGACGTTAGGCGCGTCTGGGACGGAGACACTCGCATCACCCGACACCTACTGCGCAGGGCAGACGGTGCTGGTGGAATTGTCGACTTCCAGCGGGGCGAGCGCCAACCGCCTCGTCACCTGTGGCCTTTGCTAATAGGGTTCGGGGGCGCAGTACGCTGCGCCCCCTTTGAGGATTCAGCTCACGGAGACTTCAACGACGGCCTGCGCGTTCAGATCGACCACGGCTGAGGCCAACCAGTCGGATTGCAGCCAAAATTCGATTCGCCAGATCTGCTGGCCGAGGTGCTCGGCCGTTGTCGTCCATCCAGTCAGGTTGGCCAGCCGGTCGCCGATGCGGTGGTCGATGAACGCCACGATGATCGCTCGCTGCGACGATTCGCTAAACCACTCGCCGTAGGTCTTGACCTCAGGGAAGAAGATACCCAACAGCTCTGGCTCATCAAGCGAGAGCGGCGTCGCCTCGGCAAATTTGACGGTGACGTAGAGGCTGTTCTCCTCGTTGGCGATGTAGACGCCCCACCAGTCGTTCCACACGTCGTAGTCGACGTAGAAGGTCAGCTCGTCGACATATGGCAGCAGCGCGAGGATCTGCTCGTTGTTGTGCAGGAACGCCTCTAACACAGGCTGGGCTGCCTCGATCTGCTCATCGCTGGGGCGGAACAGGCAGCGCCCATCGTAGACGCGCCCATCGCGCGGGCTAACGTGGGCATAGCCCATGTCTTCATCGGCGCTGTTGTAGAACTCCACCCGCCAGATGCCATAGGCATTCTGCGTGTCGTAGGCCAGCGCGTACCAGCCCTCGTGATGATCGATCGTGTCGCGGCATTCGGGCAGCGTCAGCGCCAGCGCGATCGCGTCGTCCTCGGTGTAAGTCTGGGCGTGGGCAAGGGCCGCCGCCAGCAGCACCACCGCCAGCAGCGCGCCGCGTAGGGTTGTCATCATCGGGGCCTCCTTTGCTCACACCGAGCGGATCAAGTTGTAATCGGTGAACACGTGATTGGGGAAGATTTGATCCACTGCCGGGTTGCCAACGCGCTTGATGAGGATTTCGCTCAGCACGTCGCGGTAGTCCATCGTCACTTGCAGGTCGCCCTCGTCGAGCGCTTCGGGGTGCAGCCCGCGCCAATCGGCGTGCAAGCCGCCGGTTGCGCCCGCGCCCATGACGAACATCACGCTGGCGCGGCCATGATCGGTGCCGTGGCTGGCGTTCTCGACGGTTGTCCGCCCGAACTCGCTCATGGTGACGACCGTCACGCGCCCCATGTAGTCGTGTAGGTCGTTGTAGAAGGCGTGCAGCCCACGCGCGAAGTTGTCTAACAGGTAGGCCATCGTGCCCTCGGCGCCGCCCTGCTCGTCGTGCGTGTCCCAACCGCCCATGTCCACGCATGCCACTTCCAACCCGACGTCACGCTTGATGAACTGGGCGATCTGGCGCAGCCCCATGCCGAACTCGTCGTCGGGATAGCTGGCGTTGCGCGCAGGGGTGTAGCCTTCAGCGGCCAGCTCTTGCAAGAAGCTCATCGTCTCAAAGACGCTGGCCGCGCTGGCGGCCATGGCCTCGCCCGAGCTTTCGATAGTGTACAGGCCGCTGAGCGTGCGCTGAATCTGGACGAGTTGATCTTCGCGCCCTTCAAGGTGGAAATCGACGATGCTGCGCAGCGACAGCGCGCTCACCGTCCCCCGCAGCGACGAGGGAACCATCGCGCCCATGCCAATGGCGCGGAAGGGCGAGTCGTTCTGCCAGCTTGCGCTCATCAGGTGGCGCGTCAGCCAACCGGTGGGCGTCATCTTGTTGTCGATCCCGCGCTCCATCACCTCCATCGCGTCGAAGTGGCTGCGCGAGCCGTTGACGATCCCGACAGCGTGGATGATGTTGAGCATCGACTCGTCGTAAATCTCCTTGAGCGGGCGCAGCGCGGGGTGCAGCCCGAAGAAACCGTCAAGGTCGATGGCGCTGTAGTCGCTGCGGCCCGGCTCGGCGATGGCGATGGTCGGACGGCGATCATAGTACAGGCCGCCCTCGCCGTAGGGTACGACGGCGTTCAAACCGTCCATGCCGCCGCGCAGGAACACGACCACCAGCACGTCATGCGCGCCGCTGCTGCCGGGCGGGGCGAAGGCCATCTTGGGCATCCACGCGGGGAACAACGCGCTGCTGAGGCCCAGTACGCCGGGCGCGCCAAACTGCTTGAAGAATTCACGTCTGCTGAGTGCCATGTTGAGTTTCCTTGCTCACTTATGACCACTGGAAGAAAGGCGATGCCAAGATCAACCCGACGAGGCTGGGCAGGAAGTTATCACGCAAGCGTTGATCGACGGGCTGTTGAGCGCTGCCCGTGCGCGTGACGAATTGGATGAGCTGTTCGCGCGGTTGGCCGTGGAGGGCTGCCCCCAGCAGCCGCTCACACACAGCGTCTACCAGCTCGCCCACCGTGCCCACTGGCGGGATAAGCGCATCGATGTTCATGGAGCCGCCGTCGAACATACCGTCGCCCGCGTGGGCGATCTCCAGCGCGGCGTTCCAGCGGTGCAGCAAACCGTTGGTGTTGATCCACGCATCGGCCACGTCGGGGTAGCCGTTGGGGGGGAACCAGTGATAAGGCAGATGCCCTAGGGTTTCGAGGTAGCTGTAGAACGGATCGAGCGAGGTGACTTGCAGCGTTGGGCTAAGGATGCGTGCCATGGCCACCATATACTCCAGCGGACGGCGGAACTTCTGCCCAGCGGCTGCCATGAACTCGTCACTGTTGAGCAGGTGGCGCATGACCGCTTTGATATTGCCCTCAGTGACGAGGAACACCTGCGCTGTGCTTTCCACGATGGACTGCGGCGGCTGATCGCTGATGAAGCGCTGCGCCAGCTTGCGCGCGATGAAGCGGGCCGTCGAGGGATGGCGCGATAAGATGTCGATGGCTTGCAGGCCGTCCTCTGCGCCGCGCCCGGCTGGCATCGTGACCCCCAGCAGCGTTTTCTCGCCGGTGTCGTGCATCTCATGCACATAGCGGAAATGGCGGTAGTTGTCGGTCAGCGTCCAACCGGTGAGCGCCCGCGCCAGCGCCACGACATCGGCCTGTGTGTAGCCACCATCGACGCCGAGCGTGTGCAGCTCCATGATCTCGCGGGCGTAGTTCTCGTTGGGGTGTTCCTTGGTGCTCACGACTTGATCGAGGTAGTCCAGCATGGCCGGGCTGGTGGCGCTGGCGAACAGCAAATCGCGGAACTTGCCGAGCGCGTGCTTGCGGATGACCTCACGATCTTCGACCACGCGCAGCGCCAGATAGTCCGGCGCGGGCACGTTGAAGTGATCCGTCCAAAACTCGACCATACGCTCAAAGAGCTGGCGTTCGCTGTAGATGGCGCGGTAGATGCGCCCCCATAGGAAGGTCGACATGACCGCTCCGTAGTCGCGTTCGGCAAGAGGAACGAGGCTGTCGATGTCGGCTCGCAGCACGCGCCGCCCATCGATGAACTGATCAACCAGCGGGTCAGGGATAGCCTCATAGTCCAGCTGCCAGTCGATCCATGCTGCTGCCCCCATCTGGCGGATGCGGTCAAGGTCAGCGGGGCGCACGCCCCATGTGGTGCGCTGAAGGACATGATAGAGAGGGTCATCGGCAGCGCGGGCAGGCATCGCCGCGTGGAAGTGCCACCCTGCCACAAGGGCTGCCCCAGCAGCGCCAGTTGTCTTGAAGAAATCACGTCGTGTGAGCGTCATCTCATCTTTTCCTCATCTTGACAGCTTCATCATACAATCAGTTTTTAGAGTGAGGCATAAGACTTTTGTACTAACTAAATTGGTTTGCTATTGGAAAGATTTTCAGCGTAGGGCAACG
>JBDNCV010000235.1:0-3894 GCA_046719465.1 Anaerolinea sp. | reverse complement strand
CATCCCCCAACCCCCTTCTCCCACGGGAGAAGGGGGCAAAAGTCCCCTCTCTGCGGGAGAGGGGATTTAGGGGTGAGGCCTCATCACCATCTGGTTAGGTTTAGACGCTCTCTGAACGTTCTATCATTTGCAGTTTGTGGGCGTATGGCGTAAGATAACAGCATATGGCCGCGACTAATGCGGTATACGCTAACTGAGGCAAGGCCTTATGTATCAAATGTGTTGTTGTTGTCGCAAGCAGGGAGTCTCTACCGCCTGACGACAACATCGTAAAGCAGACATTTTCAGCCAACGATTGTGGAGCAGCGTGGAACTCCCCCCGGAAGGACGGGCAGACCTCCGCGCTGTTTTTGTTGATCGTTGGCTTTTTTGTTGACGATCAACCGGTCTGCCCGATGACGTATTCATCCATACAACGCCGCCAACACAAAGGACAGCAACCACTCATGAGCGCCATTCGTCAACTAGATTACACCCTCGGGATTCACTCCCAATCGCTCGAATCACAGATCGGCAACACGCCGCTGCTAAGCTTCCAGCGCATCACGGCCGACCTGCCGCCCTACGTGCGCGTTTACGCCAAAGCCGAATGGATGAACCCGGGCGGCAGCGTCAAAGACCGTGCAGCCTACAACATCATCACCACCGCAGAGCGCGACGGGCGGCTGCGTCCGGGCAAGATCATCACCGACGCCACCAGCGGCAACACCGGCATCGCCTACGCCATGATCGGCGCTGCGCGCGGCTACCGCGTCCGCCTGTTCCTCCCAGAGAACGCCAGCCCCGAGCGCATCGCCATCCTCAAAGCCTACGGCGCGGAGCTGGTGCTGACCCCTGCCGAGGACGGCACGGACGGCGCGATCTACGCTGTGCGCGAGGAAGTCGCTGCCCACCCTGACCGCTACTTCTACGCCGACCAATACAGCAACCCCGCCAACTGGCAGGCGCACTACAAGACTACCGGCGTGGAAATCTGGCATCAGACGCACGGGCAGGTGACGCATTTCGTCGCGGGGTTGGGGACGAGCGGCACGTTCATGGGCACAGGCCGCCGCCTCAGAGAGTACAATCCGCGCATTCGCCTTATCTCGTCTCAGCCTGACGTGGCCATCCACCGCATTGAAGGCTGGAAGCACATGGAGAGCGCCCTCAAGCCCGCCATCTACGACCCGCACTTTGCCGAGCGCGATGTGCCCGTCAGCACAGAAGCATCCTACGCGATGGCCAAGCGGCTCGCGCGCGAGGAGGGCTACTTGGTCGGGGTGAGCGCGGCGGCGGCCATGGTCGCGGCCATGACAGTGGCCGAGGAGGCCGCCCAACGCCACGAACACGCGGTCATCGTGACCCTGTTCCCCGACAACGCCTACAAGTACCTCTCGGAACCTTTCTGGACGGAGAGCTAGCGATCAGCGCAGGCCGCCTCGCCGTTAAAGGCCGCTGGTGACCAAACCGGCGGCGTGCTGCCCAACGCCCACGGCGCGCTCAGCCGCCGCAGCGTCGCGCTCAGCATATCGATTAGCGCGATCTGGTAGCGCGTCCGCAGCGCGAACCAGCGCCCATCGTCACGGAAGCGCGGATAGTCCGCGTGGGGCAGATCATAAAACGCCAGATAGCGCAGCGCGCCCTGCTCGGCGCGGCCTGCTAGCGGGATCTGCCACAGCGCGTTCTCCGCGATCCCTTGCATGCCCATCAAGCTGGCGATCAAGTGTGTGCCATCCGGCAGCCAGCCGAGGTCAAGCGCGGTGGTGTACTCAAAGCTGAGCTGTGTTGGGATTGCGCCTGCCTCGCCTGCTATGATCCACAGCAGATCTTGGTTGGGCGCAGGCGAGTAGACAAACGCCAGCAGCGTGCCATCGGGCGACCAGCGCGGCATGGAGACGCTGCCCGTAGGGAAGTTAGTGAGGCGCGTGCGCTGCCCGCTGGCCACCTCGACCGTCCACAAGTCGGCCTCGTTGAGCAGCGCCACCGGCGGCAGCGTCACACCAGCGGCAGGCGTGGGCGTGGGGACGGCGGTGCTGAACAGGTCAGCCCCTGCCACGCGCTGCTCATAGCTGACGTAGGCGATGCGCGCCCCATCAGGCGACCAGCGCGGCGTCGCCTCTCGCCCGCTGAAGCTAAGCGTGCGCGGGCTGCCCCCCTCGGCATCCACCACAGCGATAAAGCGGCGCGTCTCGTTCCCCTCAAGTTGAACCAGCGTGAAGGCGATCTGGCGGCCATCCGGCGAGAAGGACGGCTCATAGGCCCCGCCCGCCCCGCTTGGCAGCAGGCGGCGCACGTCTCGGCCGTCGAGCCGCGCCGTGACCAGTTGATCGTCCAGCGTGGCCAGCAGGCGGCAGCCATCCGGCGAGAAGCCCCACAAGGTGTGCGCGCCTTCGCCCAGCACGACCTCCCGCGCAAAGTCTAACTCAAGGTCATAAAGCAGGATGTGTGTTTGGTCGGGCGTGTTCAGCCCCAACACCAGCGGCCCCAACGGCGGGACGGCCTGCGCCCCAGCGGGCATTCCCCTCAGCGCGAGCAGCCCGAACAAGAGCAGCACAAGGGCACGCCAGAGGCTGAACCCCCTTTCAAGGGGCGCGCTGTGAGCCGGATGCTTGAGCGCCCGGCCATGTTGGGACTTCCACCGCATCACTTCTACCCTTGCCGCTGGCCTTTTCATCTGTAGTAGAATGCAGCGAACTGTCGCAAAACGCAAGGAAGGACAGGGATATGTGGGGAATGTACAGCGCTGACGAGGCCTCACCCCAATGTCGCTTCGCTCTGTCGTCCCTCTCCCGTTGGAGAGGGGCAGAAGCTGCCGCATGGAAGATACAGCGGATCGCGCTCTTGTTGCTCTCACTGGCCTTATTGAACGCTGTGCCCGCGCGGGCACAAGAGCCGCTGCCGTCGTCCGTCCGCTTGGAGGGGCTGTCGATGGTGTGGCAGGACATCAACCGCTGCTCGGCGGCGGCCTTCACCATCCAGCTGTCGTACTGGATCGAGGAGCCGGTGAACTATCGCGAGGTGATCGGGCGGATGAACCCCAACCCGCGCGATCTATCCGTCCGTGTGGAGGAGATGGTCGAGATTGCGCAGGAGCGCTACGGCCTGATGGGGATTGTGCGGCGCGGTGGCACGCTTGAGCTGATGAAGGCGCTGGTGGCGGCGGGCTTCCCTGTGCTGGTCGAGAACAGCTACTACGAGGGGGGCAACGCCACGCGCGACTGGATGAGCCACAACCGCGTGCTGATGGGCTATGACGACGCGCTGGGCGAGTTCTACTTTTTCGACTCGCTGTTGGGCAACGGGCCAGATCGCCGCGGGCGCGCCTTCACCTATGAGGACTTCGACCGCCGCTGGCTGGCCTTCAACCGCAACTACGTTGTGCTGTTCCCGCCGGAGCGCGCCGCCACCGTGCAGCTCATCCTCGGCGACATGTGGGATGAGGAAGCCAACGCCCGCTTCGTGATTGAGCAGGCGCAGGCTGACCTTATCACGCTCACCTCGCGCATGGATCGCGCGTTTGCGCTGCTCAACTTGGCCTATGGCTACTTCCACACGGGGCAGCTTGAGGCTGCGGTGGCCGCGGTGGACGAGGCGCTGGCGCTCAACGCGCTGCCGTGGCGCTACTTCTGGTATGAGTTCACTGCCCTCGATATCTACGTGGCCGCGGGGCGCTACGACGACGTGCAGCGCATCGTCAGCAGCACGTTGGCCGGCCTGCCCGGGATCGTCGAGGAGCTGTACTACTACGCGGGGGTCGCCGCAGAAGCGCAGGGCGACACGCGCCGCGCCCTGAACAACTACCGCGCCGCCGTGCAGGGCAACCTCTACTACATCGCCGCGACGGATGCGCTGCGCGCCCTTGAAGCGTCGCTCTCATCGTGAGCAGGGTGTGAGGCCTGCGCCGTTTTAGTC
>JBDNCV010000234.1:0-3975 GCA_046719465.1 Anaerolinea sp. | reverse complement strand
CCCCTTCTCCCGTGGGAGAAGGGGGGTGGGGGATGAGGCCTTGTAACACCAACCGAACAAGACGAGATGACGCATCACCGCGACCTTAGACACTCCCCCCCGAACCCCGCCCTTGCCAGCCGAGCTTGGCTGTACTACACTTAGCTTAATGAGACGAAGTATCAATTAGCGCATGACAGTCAAGAAGAAACAAGTGGGGTACGCCCTGCCCGCGCCGGTGCGCAAGCTGGGGTCGGAGCTGCTCGACGTGCAGATGTGGTGCTTCGGGCGTGACGTGGTCAGCCGTCATGGCAACCTGCTGCTGGCGTATGGGTTCCGCAAGCAGCCCTCGCCTGACGCGCGCTTCCACAGCACATATCAGCACGCCAGCGGCTGGCAGCTGTGGAGCTGGGGGCTGTGGATCAGCCAAACTGGTGGAAGTCTTCATTTACCTCGGCGACGTTTTGAGCTATTCTATATGCCCTGTGCAGCGCAGCCGCTGATTTGGCAGCCCCAAGACCTGCCAGAGCTGCAAGCGCCGCGTGCGGCCGACGAGCTGGCCCACGCGCTGACGCTGTACAAGGCGCTGTGTGAGGCCATCATCGCGTATGAGCGCTGGGTGCAGCGGCAGTTTGGGGCGGCGTATCGCCAGCAGACGATCGAGCAGCATCCGGCCTATCGGCACTATCAGCATTTCAACGCAGAATCGCTCATTTGCCAGTGGCAGAGTATTTCATCAGGAGTGCACCATCATGCCTAGCAAGACCCGTATGACGCGGCGCAAACCCCAGTTCGGCCAGAGCCGTTCGCACGCTTTCAACACCACCAAGCGCTTGTTTAAGCTCAACATGCAGACCAAGCGCTACTTCATCCCAGAGTTGGATCGCTGGGTGAAGATCCGCGTGACGGCCAACGACATGAAGACCATCGACAAAGTGGGCATCTCGGCTTATCTGAAGGAACGCGGCTTCAACCCCAAGAGCCTCGCCTAGACAGCCGGTATCCCGTCCGCCCGTGGGGGAGTCCCCGCTTGTCTCTTCTGAGCCTGCCGCACAGCGTTGAACGCATCGTCTCATCTAATCGATAACCTATGGAGAACGAACGATGAAGAAGCTGCCTGTGACGGTGCTTTCGGGTTTCCTCGGCGCGGGCAAGACCACGCTGCTGAACCATGTGCTGCGCAACCGCGAGGGGCTGCGCGTTGCGGTGATCGTCAACGACATGAGCGAGGTCAACGTGGACGCGCAGTTGGTGCGCGAGGGCGGGGCGCAGCTCAGCCGCGTGGATGAGCGGCTGGTGGAGATGACGAACGGCTGCATCTGCTGCACGCTGCGCGAGGATTTGCTGGTGGAGATCGGCAAGCTGGCGCGCGAGGGGCGGTTTGACTACCTCTTGATCGAGAGCAGCGGCATCAGCGAGCCGCTGCCCGTGGCCGAGACGTTCACCTTCCCGCTGGACGAGGCAGGCCGCAGCCTCTCGGACGTGGCGCAGCTCGATACGATGGTGACAGTCGTTGACGCGGCCAACCTCATCCACGAGTTCAACAGCCTCGACACACTGGCTGACCGCGACATGGCCATCGACGAGACCGACGAGCGCACGATCATCGACCTGCTGGTCGATCAGATCGAGTTTGCCAACGTGATCGTGCTCAACAAGACGGACATCGCCGCCCCTGATGACGTGGCCAAGTTGGAGGCGCTGCTGCGCCGCATGAACCCCCACGCGACCATCATCCCAACGGTGAACGCGCAAGTGCCGCTGAACGCCATCCTCAACACCGGGCGCTTCAACTTTGACGAGGCCGCCTCGTTCGACGAATGGCTGACGAGCGAGCCGCACACCCCCGAAACCGAAGAATATGGCATCAGCAGCTTTGTTTATCGGGCGCGGCGGCCCTTCCACCCGGAGCGGCTCTACCACGCGCTGACCCGAGGGGGGATGCTCGCGGGTGTGCTGCGGTCGAAGGGCATCGTCTGGTTGGCCAACGACAACGACACGGCTGGCACATGGTCACAAGCGGGTCGCCTCGTCCGCTTGGAGCCAGCAGGCACGTGGTGGGCGCTGGCCGAGCCGGACGACTACCCCGATGACCCCGATTTCGTCGCGGCCATTCAGCGCGAGATGCTGCCCGACATCGGCGACCGGCGGCAGGAGCTGGTCTTCATCGGCCAGCAGCTAGACGAGCCGGGCCTGCGCGCTGCGCTGACCGCCTGCCTGCTCACCGATGCCGAGTACGCCCTCGGCCCGCGCGCGTGGGCAGGATACGAGGACACGTTCGGCTGGGTGGGCTAGGTTCTGGTCACGGCTCTCTGTCCACGGCTTCGGAGGCTTCGCTGTCTGGCGCGGGGTCGGTCTCCTCGGCGGGTTCGGGGGTGCGTTCGACGTGTTCAGCCGTGTCGGTGGGCTTGGTGAGGTAAATCTTCACCTTGCGGATGCGTCGGCCTTCTACGGCGCTCACTTCCAGCTCGAAGTTGTCGCGCGTGATGCGGTCGCCCAAGTGCGGGACGCGCCCCAGCGTGGCGTAGATCAAGCCGCCGATGGTGTCGTAGTTGGCGTCCTCCTCGATGTCGAGGTCGAGCAGTTCGTTGATGTCGGAGATGTTCATCGAGCCAGCGACGATGTGCTCGGTCTCGCTGATCTGGGTATGTTCGATCTCCTCGTTCTGGTCGTACTCGTCGCGGATGTCGCCGACGATCTCCTCGATGAGGTTCTCAATCGTGATCAAGCCGCTGGTTCCGCCGTACTCATCGACCACAATCGCCATGTGGAAGTTGCGCTTCTGCATAAGCTGGAGCAGGTCATCGGCGCGCAGCGTCTCTGGGACGAAGTTGGCGGTGCGCATCAAGTCGCGGATGCGCGCTGTTTGGAAGTTGCCGCGCCGCCACAGCGGCAGCAGATCCTTGGCGTAGAGGATGCCTTGAATGTTGTCGATCGTGCCCTCATACACTGGCAGGCGGCTGAACCCGCTGTTGGTGAACACCTCGGCGGCTTGCTCCAGCGTGTCGTCGATGCTGACGGCCACAATGTCCATGCGCGGCACCATGAGCTGGCGCGCGTCGCGCTGGTCAAGCTGAAGGACGCTGTAAATCATGTCCTTCTCGTCTTCCTCGAAGTTGCCGCTCTGTACCAGCGTGAGGACTTCCTCCTCGGTGACGGTGTTCACCATCTGGCTGCCACCGAACAGCCCCGCCAGCCCTTTCGAGAGCAGGATCAGCCCCGCGGTGATGGGCGTGAGCAGCCAGACGACAAAGGCCAAGAATGGGGTGAGCAGCGGGTAGAGGCGGGGGGCATGGGCGCTGCCGATGCCCTCCGGCGCAATCTGGATGATCGTCAGCACGCTGAGCGCCACCACCACGGCCACCATTAGGGCGATCCCTAGGCCGTTGTTTTCGACCATCGGCTCGTAGAGGTAGACCACCAGCACGGCCGTGATGAGGGTCTGCGCCAGCGCCAAGCACAATTGATAGGTGATCTGCAAACGCCCCTTGACCTCAATCAAGGATAGGGCGCGCCGCGCCATGGCGCTGCCATTTTCGCTTTGTTCTTTTAGATAACCCGGGCGAGTGTTGTTGAGCGCAGCATACGCCAGCGTGAGCACAGCGCTGAAGACGACAAGGCCAGCGACGATGGCGAGGTTCAGCTCGTTCAAGCAGGCAGCCTTTCGAACAGAACGAACACACAAGCGCCGCACAGTCGCACGACTGACGGCGGCGCAGCAGGTATGACGTTGGGGTATCGAACTGGATCAGACACGGCCGGGGATGATCACCCTAGCTACATTGGCAGAATACACAGCGCATTGTAGCACACGTTGCGGCAAGTGGGCTACACATTTGCAGGGCAGGGCGTGTCTGATGCCCCTCACCCCCTGTCCCCCTCTCCCACGCGCCGCTGCGCGGCTGGGGCGAGGGGGGGCTGCCCTCACCCCCTGCCCCTCACCCCTTGTGCTAGGTTGAACGCCGGACGCTAAAGCATCCGGCTGCCACACGCCCC
>JBDNCV010000233.1:0-3996 GCA_046719465.1 Anaerolinea sp. | reverse complement strand
CTTGTGTGAAAGTCATTCAACACGACTCAGGAGGTTGTTTCGTCATGAATACCTACAGATTATATCAAGCTGGACGGTGGCTGATGGCCTTGCTGCTGGCGCTGAGTTTGAGCGCCTTGATGATGGGTGCGCTGGTTGTAGCACAGGAACCAGAGACGACGCCCGAAGACGAGTTCGCCAATGAGCCGATTGAGCTGACTGCCGCGATCACCAGCGTCGGTGAGGACTTTGTGATTATTGGTGGTCTTCCAGTTGACCTCAGCCTGATCAATGCCGAGGTGGATCTTGTGCCGGGCACGGTGGTGACGATCAACGGGGTGATTAACGAAATTGGTGTCATCACGGCGACGACCATCGTGATCATTGGCTTCCCGACGCCGACGCCAAGCCCCACACCCAGCCCCACCACCGAACCACGGCCCACCGCCACCCCGACTGCAACCGTCGTGCCGGGGAACTTGATCATCATTGAGGGGCCGGTGACGAGCATTAACATGAATGTCATCACCATTCGGAACATCACCGTGGTCGTTGCGCCGAATAACCCCGTGTTGAACCTCATCCGCGTCGGCGATGTGATTCGCGTTGAGGGGGTGGGCGGCCCCAACGGGATTAACGCGCTGGTGGTGAACACTGTGATCAATGCGCGGAATGCTGCGCCGGGTGCGTCGGTCAGCGTTCAAGGGCCGATCGAGGCGATCAACGGCAACATCATCACCGTCAACGGGATTCTGATCCAGCTTAATCCCAACGATCCGCGCCTCAACGAGCTGGAAATTGGCAACTTTGTTGAAGTTCAAGGCAACTTTGTGCAGGTGAATAACACCTTTGTGCTGATGAGCGTGAATTTGGCCATCATCAACAACACCTTTGTAGGCATCCCGCCATACTGCCGCTGGCACGGCATGAGCGGGATGGGGCACTGGCGCTGCGATGGTTACTGGCTGTACCCGCCCGGGTTCTGGCACTGTGAGTGGCGCGCGATGGGCATGGGGCGCTGGGAGTGCGTGGAACCGATTCCCGCCATGGGCATGGGCGGCATGGGGATGGGCATGGGCATGGGGATGGGGATGGGTGGCTAATGGCTTCGCATGATCTCATGCCGACCGCGCGTGCTGGGTCGTTTGACCCAGCACAGCTGCGCATTCGTTGGGGGGTGCTGGCGCCGTTCCTGATCGTATTTTTTGGGGGTGCCAACCTCATTCTCGTGCAGTGGGTGCTCGTGCGCGAGGTGACAACGCTGCTGCTCGGAACGGAGCTGGTCATCCTGCTGATTTCCGTGACTTATTTCATGGGCGTGTCGGTGGGGTATTTGCTCTCTGGCAAGGTAAGTCGGCGGTGGCTTGTGCCGATGGGCGTGGCGACGTTCATCCTGCACCTAACGCTGCCGGTTACGTTCCGCCTGCTGGTGACTTGGCTGGGGATGCAAGGGGCGTATTGGGCTGCGTTTTTGATCTTGCCCCTGACGATCCCGTTCGTGGTGTCGGCGTTTTACAGCATCTTCCTGCCCCTGTATGCCGATCAGGGCCGCGGCAGTGTGGGCGAGCTGTACTTTGTTGAGGTGCTGGGGACGATCTTTGGCGTGACGAGCTTGGTTGCCCTCAGCGATATTGGGTTTGAGGCGGTGTTCAGCGCTTATATCGCAGGCTTGATCTTGATCCTGCTGGGGCTGGGCATCTCATGGCGGTGGGGAGCGCTGCTGGCCGTGCTGGGGGCTGTTTGGCTGGCGATCTTCCCCAGCGTGAACCGGTGGAGCAATAACTTGTGGTATGTAGAGTTTATGGGCTTCCCTCAGGGGTCAGATGTGATCTTCTCGGCCTACAGCCCGTATCAAAAGGTGGACGTGATCGAACTGCCCGGCGGCGAACGGGGCCTTTACCTTGACGGGTTGTCGCACTTCAACGGGGCGTTCGGGCATCGTTTGAACACAATTGTTGGCTCAGTGCCTGCCTCGTTGATTCAGCCGCAGACGGCACTTGTGATCGGCGCGGGCGTGATGAAAACGGAGCAGCTTCTGGCGCTGGGTGGAACAGTTGTGACGACGGTCGAAATTGACCCAGTGGTGGCCGATGTGGGCGCACGCTTGTTCTACCAGTACAACCAGATGGACGTGCTGAGGAATCGCGTGGTGGTGGTGGACGACGCCAAGCACTACATCGCCAACACCAGCGCCAGCTATGACTTGATCGTGGCGGATACGCCCGCAGCCTTGAGCATCCAGCCGGCGACGCTGTACTCGGTTCCGTTCTATCAGTCGATTCGGGATCGCCTGACGGAGAATGGTTTGTTCGTCGGCAATATGACGAGCCAGTTTATCCCGGGCGACGTTATCTCGCGGCGGGTGGCGGCGTCGGTGCTGGCGGTGTTCGATGAGGTGATCGTGGTCACGCCGATGTCGGTGGGGTGGAGTTTCATCTTCGCGGCGGACGAGCTGCCGTTCACGCGGGCCGACCTTGAGGCGGCCTTGCGCGCCAACGGCGAAATTCAGTTCACCGTGTTCGACACGATGGCTGTGCGCGCCATTGTGGCAGACGCAGCGCCGATCACGCTGGACTCGATGGACTTGGTGCTGCACACCAGTTGGGAATGGATGTGGGAGCGTCTGACATGGGATGGGGAGTGAGGCGAGCATGAAACGCATCAGTTATGGGTTGTACCCGGCGCTCATCGGCCTGCTGCTGGGGCTGCTGCAAACGGGCTTGTTCTTTCAACTATCGTTCAAGATGTCGTCGAGCTTTCGCACCTTCTTGATGGTGACGATCTGCTGGCTCATCGGGAGCGCGATTGGCGTGCAAATTGCGCGGCGCTGGCGGATGGCGCACCTGCTTCACGGGCTGCTGCTGGCGGCGCTAGCGGCCTACTGGGGTTGTGCGATCTTGGTCAACGCTGCGCCCTTCGACACGCAGTTCTGGCCGATCTATGCCGCCTTGATCGTGGTGACGGGGATCTACCCGGGAGCCTTCTTCGTCCGGATGGGCGGGGTCTACGCAGCGCGCGATCTGTTCTTCCGCGAGAACAACGGTTTTATCCTTGGCCTGTTGAGCGGGACGATTCTGTTCATGTTGCAAGGACGCAGCATCTTGTGGATTGCGCCGGTGGTCGTTGTAGCGCTGATTCTTTTGCTGCCTGTCCCACGTCGCCCCGCTCCACCGGTTATCGTGGTGTAGGCTGCACCCGACGGGCGCTCAGCGCTAAGGTTGCCAGCTGCCCCCGCGCATCACGACTTGCAGCAGCGGGGTAACACCGATGATATAGTACAGCCGGACGCTTGAGCGTCCGGCGTTTGATCATTTCTACCTCAGACGCTTTCTCTTGTCAGATACTCCCTTGTGACTGCCCGTAGACGTTTTGATAGCGGTCGTAGAGCTTGTCGATATCCTCAGGTTGGATGGTGAGCGGTGTGCCGAGCTGCAAGGCAGCCCACGCGATGGCCGCGTTGTCCTCGGTCATCACCGCCGCTTTAACCGCGGCCTCGGCAGTTGCGCCGATGGTGAACACGCCGTGGCTTTGCAGCAAGCAAGCGGGGCTGCGGCTGCCCGTGAGGGTTTTGACGACGATCTGGCCGATGTCTTCCCCCCCGATGAGCGCAAAGCCACCGCAGGGGATATCCCCGCCGAATTCATCCGCCATGGCAGTTGTGATGCAGGGGATGGCCTTGCCGACAGCGGCGAAAGCCGTCGCATAGCGCGAATGCGTGTGCACAATGCCGTTGACGTGCGGCATATGCCGATAGATGAAGCAGTGTGAGGCGGTATCCGACGACGGTTTGTATGAACCCTCTACGACGCGCCCGTCAAGGTCAACGATGACCATGTTCTCAGGCGTGAGGTCAGGGAATTTCACGCCGCTTGGCTTGATGACGACGAGGTTGGTCTCGGGGTCACGCGCGCTGAGGTTGCCGCTCGTCCACGCGACGAGGTGGTTCTTGGGCAGCTCCTCATGAAGGGTGCAGACAATACGGCGCAGCTCAGGTAGGTGCATGGGATGGCTCCTGTC
>JBDNCV010000232.1:0-4010 GCA_046719465.1 Anaerolinea sp. | reverse complement strand
AACCTAAACAGATGGTGATGAGGCCTCACCCCTAAATCCCCTCTCCCGCAGAGAGGGGACTTTTGCCCCCTTCTCCACCCGTAGAAGGGGGTTGGGGGATGAGGCCTGCAACTCTGAGGCGGCCTGCTGCGTAATGTATGGTAGACATGCATCAATATCACCGAGGTGAACCCATGAGCGACAAACCCAAGAAAAAGACGAGCGACGACATCGTGGTGGACGGCCAGAAGATCGGCGCGGCCATCCAATCGTGGATTCAATGGGGCAACGAGCGCACCTTCATCGTGCGCAGCAAGGACGGCCAAGAGCTGGTAAGCCTGCCGCTGACGGCGGCGGTCGTTGTGGGGGTGGTGGGCGTGTTCTTCGTCCTGCCGCTGACCATCCTGCTGGCGATCCTCTCCTTCGTGATGCGCCTGCGCTTCGAGATCGTCAGCTTCGCCAACGAGGGTGACGACACGATTGTTTACCCTGACCGGCTCAGCCAACCGGATAAAGAGTAGTCCCCCCTAGTTGGCTGATTCACAACCCGCCGAGCTGCCCATGCTCGTCTTCGGGCGCTCGGCTGCACTACCCGTACCGATTAAGACCAAAGGAAAGCATCCATGAGCGACAAACGAACACACAACACCGAGGAAATTGTCGAAGAGTTCAGCGTCAAGAGCAGCGAGGCGGTGGCCTTCATCAAGGACATCGTGCGCAAGGGCAACATCCGCCGCATCACCCTCAAGACCGCCGCCGGTCGTGAGATCCTGACGATCCCCGTCACTGCGGCGGTGGTGGGCGCGGGCGCGGCGCTGGTGCTGGGCGGTTGGTGGGCGCTGGTGGCCGCCGCCGTGGCCTACATGGCCGATGTAAAGATCGAGGTTTGGCGCGTGACCGAACCGACCGACGAGACCCCGAGCAACAAGCGCAAGAGCCGCGTCGAGATCGAGTAACCTGTCAACAGACGTCAAACAAAACGTCCCCTGCGGGGGCAGGGGACGCGCCTCAAAGGGTGAGAGGTTTTAGTTCTTCACCTGCTCATGCACGCCGTTGCGAGCGGCCACGCCGCTGTTGATCGCGCCCATGGTGCTCTGAACGAAGCTGACGATCTCCATCGGGATGACCCACTTGGTGCTGTCGCTTGCGCCCAGCTTCTGCATCGTCTCCATGTATTGCAGCGCCATCGTCTTTTCGTCGAGTTGGCTGGCGCGCTCGCTGATGGCCGCCAGCGACGCGGCGTAACCCTGCGCGCGCAGGAGCTGCGCTTGGCGCTCGCCTTCCGCGCGGACGATGGCGGCTTGGCGCTCGCCCTCGGCCTTGAGGATCTCGGCCTGCTTCTGGCCTTCGGCGATGCTGATGGCGGCCTCACGCTCGCCCAACGCGCGGGTGACTTCGGCGCGGCGCTGACGTTCTGCCGTCATCTGACGGGTCATCGCGTCCATGATGTCGCGCGGCGGGACGATCTCACGGATTTCGACCGAGGTCACCTTCACGCCCCAGCGCTCGGTGCTCTCGTCCAGCTTGACGCGCAGCGTGTCGTTGATGCTCTCACGCTTGCTCAGCACGTCGTCCAGCTCGATATCGCCGATGACGGCGCGCAGGGTGGTGGTGGCCATCAAGACCGAGGCCTTCTCCACGTTTTCGACCTTCAAGACCGAGAGCGCCGGGTCGACGATGCGGTAGTAAACCAAGAAGTCGATGTCGATGCTGGCGTTGTCCTTGGTGATGGCCGTCTGCGACGGGATGTCAAGGAACTTCTCGCGCATGTCGACTTCCATCGCGCGTTCGATGAACGGCAGCACGATCACCACACCCGGCCCGCGCGTGCCGCTGTACTTGCCCAGCGACAGGATGACGAGGCGCTTGTAATCCGCGATGATGCGAAACGTGCTGAACACAATCCACAGCAGGAAAATCCCGCCTACCACAATCAGCAGCAGCTGTCCTTCCACGTTGTAACCTCCTTATGTGAACAAACGATCGGTTGGCATTAGTGTTGGAAGCCGTTGGCGCGGACTTCTTCTTCGCGCTTGGCCTTCTCGACGAACAGCTCAAGCCCGGCCTTGCGCACGACCACAACCTCCGTGTTGACGTCGAGCGATTCGGGGCTGCGCGCCGTCCACGATTCACCGTTGACGTAGACCGTGCCGACCGGGTCAATGGCACGGGTGACGCGCCCGCGCATGCCGACCAAGCGGCTGGCCTCGTCTTCGCTCGCGGACTTAGCGTGCAGGCGCAGCGCCGGCATCAGCACGAAGCGGTGATACACCCACGCCACCAGCACCGTCGCCAGCACGATCACCGGCGAGACCTGCGGCCCCTCGCGGAACAGCAGCAGACCGCCCGCAATTTGCAGCAGCAGGCCCAAATCGGCGAAGCGCGCAAAGCGGATCGACACAAACGGCAGCGCCAAGAAACCTGACACGCCGATCACCACCAAGACAACAGCCAACCAGTTGGTCGGCATGTTGACGAGCAGCGCCAGCGTGCCAATGGTCAACACGGCGCTGATGATTTCCAAGATGATTGTGCCCGGGCTGTACACAATTGTGACCACAGACCACAGCGCAACAACCAACCCCAAATAGACAATGTTCGGATCAACGGTGGCGAGCCACTCCATTCCCGGCATTCTTTGTCCTTTCCATCCATTAACGACACTTTTACACTTTCAGTATACGTCAGTTTCGCCGATTCTAGTTCCCTAAAATTTTGGGGTTCACGGTTTCTAACATAATAAATTGATGTGTATCAGCAGCAGTGAAAAAGCAGGGACAGGCCGGCCCGCGTCCCCACTCAACCCCTCGATGTTCGGCGCTTGCGCCCTCTTTCCTCACGATAAACGTTGAATAAACGCTTACGTGCTACTGTGGGGCAGTATCTTCGCTGCGCACGATTTTGTAAGGTATTGTAAGATGAGACTAGGGCACGGCCAAGCGACCGCACCCGTCCGTTTGTAAGCCAGAGGGGGGATTCGTATGGACTTCAGTTCAATTCAAATTGGGGCTGCGTTTCGGTTGATGATTCGCACGCTGCCGATCATCCTGATCCGGTTGGGGGTGACGATTGCGTTTTGGGTGGTCGCGTTGATTTATTTGGCGATTGTGGGCGCGGTGGCCGTGCTAATCGGCAACGCCAGTGAGATCATCGGCGTGATCGTCTTTTTGGTGGCGTTGGGGGCGATGATCCCGTTGTACAACCTCGCCTATCGCTACGTGTTCTTTGTGATCAAGGCGGCGCACATCGCCGTGATCGCCGAGCTGCTCGTCAACGATACACTGCCCGACGGCGTGAACCAGTTGGAGTTTGGCCGCAAGAAGGTCACAGAGCGCTTCGGCGAGACGAACGTCATGTTCGTCGTGGATGAGCTGGTGAACGGCGTCGTGAACGCCTTCACGTGGACGGTCTACAGCATCACCTCGTGGATCCCGGGCGATTCCATCCGCACGATTGTCGGGATCGTGAACACAGTGATCCGTTTCGCCATGAACTATATCGACGAGGCGATCCTCGCGCGCAGCTTCACCAACGAGCGCGACAACGTGTGGGCCAACGCCCGCGACGGCCTCGTGCTGTACGCGATGGCGTGGAAGCCAATCCTGCTCAACGCGGTGGTGCTGATGATCCTGAGCTACATCCCGTTCATCGTGGCGCTGCTCCTCTTCAGCGCGCCGATTGGCCTGCTGGTGAACTTGGTCTCACCCCAGCTGGCTGGGTGGTCGATCATCGCCATCTTGCTGTTCGCGTGGTTGGTCAAGGTGGCCGTGGGCGACGCCTTTGCTATGACGGCTATCATCGCGGCCTATCAGCGTGAGACCGCGGGCAAAACGCCCGACCCCGCCATGGTGGATCGCCTGAACGGCCTCAGCGACAAATTCGGTGAGCTGATGCGCAAAGCGGGCGACTCAATGGGTTTCAACCGTCAGAAGGCCAAGAACGACAGTGACGGCCTGCCGACGACCAGCGCGCCTGCCAGCACGTTTGAGTAGGGAGCACGCCTGCCCTGTCCTAGAGACCCTTCTGAACGT
>JBDNCV010000231.1:0-4028 GCA_046719465.1 Anaerolinea sp. | reverse complement strand
GAGCTGTCGTTCGTGCTCGGTAACCCGCCTGACCCCATCGCGGACATTGAGCAAACCATCACCTTTATCCGCAAGGTGAAGCAGGTCAACCCCGATACCGAACTGGTGCTGTATATGTACACGCCCGTCCCGCAGGAAGGCAGCGTCATGCTGGATGAGGCGCTGCGGCTCGGCTTCCGCTTCCCGCAGACGTTGGAGGAATGGGCTAGCGACGAATGGGCGGATAAGGCGCTGCGCCGCAACCCGGGCACGCCGTGGTCAGCCGACCCCATCCGCCGCCGCATCCGCAACTTTGAGACCGTCGTCAACGCCTACTACCCCACCACGACCGACATCCGCCTGCGCGGGGCGATGCGCCGCCTGCTGAAGGCGCTGGCGGGCTGGCGCTACCGCTTCGAGTTCTACGCTGCGCCGCTGGAGCTGAAGCTGCTCCAACGTATGGTGCACTATCGCCGCCCCGAGACGATGGGATTTTAACGCCCGCTAGGCTTTGCGCCGCACACGCGCTATAATCGTGCACATTGTTCGCCAGTTCACAATTGGATGCGTCCGTATGAAACGTGTACTTTTTGTGGCAGCGCTCGGCATCGCAGCGGCAGCGGCGGCAGGCTGCGGCACGATTCCGCCGGCTGTCTTTGAGATCACCGCGACGCCTGCTGTCGTCCAAGACGGGCAAGCTGTCGTGCAGATCGCCACGTCCACCCCGCGCCCGACCAACACCCCCCTGCCCACCAATACACCCGTCCCTACCAGCACCCCCACGCCTGAACCAACCCCCGAACCGACCGTCGAAGCGGCGGAGCCTGTGGGCGGTGAGCTGGTGATCGGCGGGCCGAACTTCGGCGCAGATGACCCGCTCAAGTTCACCGTGGATAACTTCGGCAATGCCGCCCGCGGTGAAGCGCTGTTCAACCAGACGCTCAACATTGACGGCGCAGAATGGGCGTGCAGCACCTGCCATGCCGTCGTTGGCGATGAGGTCAAGATCGGCCCCAGCCTGCACAACATCGCGCTGCGTGCGGGCGAGCGCGTCCCGGGTGAAGGCCCCTACACCTACATCTACAACTCGATCCACGCCTCGCAAGCCTACATCGTGCCCGAGTTCGTCGGCATGACGATGATGCCCAACTATGAGAACGTCCTGACCGCGTCGCAGATCTACGACCTGACGGCCTACCTGCTCACACTGCACGATTAAGCGGCAGATCGTGTCTGAAGCATCACTGGGGGCGGCTCGATGAGTCGCCCTTTTAGCGCGTGGCCTGCGGCAGGCTGAGGACGACCGTATCGCCCTCGTGCAGGAACGGCTCCCCGGGCAGCAGCGCGGGCACATCGACCGCCAGCGGCAGCGAGAGGTAGACCGCCGTCCCTGCCCCGGCGCGGCTCTTGACCTTGATCTTGCCGCCGTGCGCCTCGATGATCTGTCGGGCTACAACCAGCCCCTGCCCCAAACCCGGAACGCGCAGCACTTGGCCGGTCTCATCGGTTGGCGTGCCGCGATAGAACGGGGTAAATAGGTGCTTCAGGTCGTGCTCGTGGATGCCAACGCCGTTATCCCGCACGCGCAGGTGCAGGTAGCCTTCCACCTCGCGCTCAATCTCCAGCGTGATCGTGCCGCCCGCAGGCGTGTACTTGATGGCATTATCGACCAAGTTGCCCAACGCCAAGCGCAGGCGGCTTTCATCCCCACGGATCATCAACCCCTTGCGCTGCACCGTCACTTGCAGGGTGAGGTTGGCCGCAATGGCGATCTGCCGCCAATCGTTCGCCACCGCCCAAAGCAGCGTCTCGGCGGCCATCGTGCGCTGCCGACTGCGCGCTTGCGGCGCGTTGTACTGGGTGAGCGCCTGCATGTCGACGATCATCTTTTGCAGCGCGGCGGCGTGGCGCGCCACCTCCCGCACGAACTCGCCCACCACCGGATCCGCTCGCAGGCGCTGGTTCATCACCGTGTCTTGGGTGTGGGCGTCTTCGGCCAAGTCCATCTGTTCGAGCAGCGCCGCGCGCATCCGCTGGCGATGCACCTCAGCGGTCGCATCGCGCAGCAGCACCACCCGCCCCAGCGCCCGCCCACCCGGGACGGCGATCGGTGCGGTTTGCGCCTCCAGCACGCGCTCGCCGTGGTCAATGTGCAGCGGCGCGCTCAGCCGGAACGCGTCAAGGCTGCTGGCGGTTCCCTGTGGCAGGGGCAGCGCCAGCGGCTGACCGCCGATGAGGGCGCGCGCGCGGTCGTTCATCATCAAAGGCTGCCCGCTCAGGCTGTAGAGGATCACCCCCTCGGGCAGCGACTCTAACACGTGCATCAGGTAGGCGCGCTCGCGCCGTTCGCGGGTGAGCATGGCGCGCAGTTGATCTTCGCGGTGCTGTGCCACCCGCGCCATCGCGTCCACCGCGTGCCCCACGCGCCCGATCTCATCCACGGGCTGCATGTGCGTCCGCGCGTGGGTGTGCCCGCTGGCGATGGCGTAAGCCGTCTCGGCCACAGCTTCCAAACGGCGCGATGAGCGCTGCACCCCTAGCGCCAGCGTCGCCAGCGCGCTGACGGCAATGAAGCCCGCCAAGCCCGCCACCCACGGGCGGCTGTCCATCCCCGGCGCGGCCCACGACGCGGGCACGAGCGTTACCACGGTTCCTAGTGTGCTGCGCCCCATCACCAACGGCAGCGCCACCGCCTGATAGCCCTCTCCGTCGAGCGCCCACTCAAAGCTCAGCGCTGTGCCTTGCAGCGTCTGCTCGCGCACGGATTCCGGCAGCGCCACCCCGCTGATCGCGCTGTGAGTGCTGGCCAGCAGCGAGCCGTCCGGCGCGTAGATGGCGACATCGCTCACCGAGCTGGCGTTGATGCCCTGCGCAAATGGCAGCAGCGCTTGCCCCACCAACACCACCCCTAACACGCGCTGACCGCTCACCAACGGCACGCCCACCACCACAAACACATCCTCGGGTGTGCGCAGCAGCGACGACTCTGCCGCGCTGCCCGCGAGCAGCCGCGTGAGCGCCGCTTCGAGGGCAAGGCTGGCGTTGGCGCTGGCCAGCACCGCGCCGCCTGCCTCGCGCAGGGTGAGCGCTTCGACCCCGCTGGCGTCCAGCAGCATCAGCACGTCGAGGTTGCCCAACGCCATCAACGCGCGCAGGCTCGGCTCCACGTTGGCGAAGCTGCGCGCTTGCAGCGCTTCCTCCACGCCGCGCGTGTAGGCCACACGGGCAGCCTCGCTGCGCAGCGCCTCGAACCGCTCATGGATGCGGCTGAGGGCGGCTTGGGCGCTTTGCTGGCCAAGCTGCGCCGCCAGATCCACCCTCGATACCGTCAGCGCGCTGACCACAAAAAACACCCCGAACGCCCCCACCACCGCCATCACCACCGCCGCAGGCAGCAGCACTCGCCAGCGCATCGAGACGAACTTTTTATCATCAGATGAGGCCATCACAAACCGCTTTCAAACCGAATGATGCCGTCATTATAGCCGACTTCTGTCGGCGTGTGCGGCGTTGGGCGCTCAACATGCTACGTACACCGCGTCCTCGAACGTCACGGGGTCAACCGGCACATCGTCAATCCGCACCTCATAGTGAATATGCGGGCCGGTGCTGTTGCCGCTGCTGCCGCTGACAGCGATCACGCTGCCGCGCCCCACCCGCTCCCCCGCGCGCACGTAGACCTCGCTGTTGTGGGCGTAATATGTGGCGAAGGCACTGTTCTGAAGGATGACCAAGTAGCCATAGCCGATCTCGCTCCAACCGGCAAAGACCACTGTGCCGCTGTGCGTCGCCTTGACGGGCGTTCCCGCCTGCACGCCAATATCGACGCCTAAGTGATACGGGTGAAACCCCTGATTCAGCGTGCCGACCGCCGGAACACCGCGCGGCGCGCATCCATCGCCGCCGTAGGGCTGTAAGTTGGGCGCGTTCGACCCCACGATGAGCGGCGGCAGCGGTGGCGTAGTCGGGTAAGCAGGGATCAACAGGGACGGGGGCGCAGCGCGCACCCCGCCGGGCGAAACAGCCTGCACCTGTGCCACGATAAGCGG
>JBDNCV010000230.1:0-4058 GCA_046719465.1 Anaerolinea sp. | reverse complement strand
GGGCGCGATGTAGCCGGATGCTTTAGCGTCCGGCGTCTGCTAGCGTCCGGCGTCTGCGGGGTGAGTTGACGCTTCTGAGGCCTCAAGCTATAATTCAAACTAGCTTTGTGCCATTACATCAACCGCGTCTTAATCCTTCAGGGGGCGTCGATGCCGCTACAGGGGAATCTCCGCGATTTCAGTACGACCCAGCTGCTGAATCTTGTCAATTTGTCGAAGCGGACTGGGCTGCTGACCATTTTTGAGGGCATCACAACCAATGAACTGGACGCGATGAAACAGCCCAAGCAAATCCCGGGCGCGGAGCGAGCACGCGTCGCGTTTCATCAGGGACGATTGGTCTACGCTTCCGCCGCCGACCAAGACAGCAGCCTCGTGGCGGTGCTTAACAAGGCAGGCAAGCTCAACAATGAGCAGGCACGCCAACTGCGCGAACGTATGGGGGCATTGGGCGATAAGGGCTTGGCCATGCGCTTGATCGGCGCAAAGTATGTCACACAGGGCGACATCTTAGCGGCGGTCAAGCAGAACATCCTCGACATCGTGTTCAACTTGATGACCATTCAAGAAGGCCCCTTTCGCTTCGACGACAACTTATCCCCCGGCAACGATGTGATCCTCGTCCCGATTGAGCTAGAGCCGGTCATCATCGAAGGCGGGCGGCGCATCAAAGAGGCCACCGAACTAGACAAAATCATCGGCAGTTTGGACGTATCGCTCAAATTTGCGGAGAACGCCAAGCAGAAGTTCAAAGGTGTGCATCTGACCGTCGATGAGTGGAAGATCGTGCCTTATATTGACCCCAAGAATACCCTGCGGCAGATCATGAAGGTCGTCAACATGAGCGAGCTTCAGATCAAACGCATTGTGTACAGCCTGAATCAGGCAGGCTTGATCGAGATTGTAAACGTGGTAAAGCCACCGGTCGCGCCGCAGCGACCCAACCGTCCCACGAAACCCCCGGCGGCGCCGGAAAAACGTGTGGTGTTGAGCATTATTGAGAAGCTCAAGTCGATGTAATCGATGTATGGCCCGTCAGGGCGCAGCGCTTTCATTCAACCGGCAGTCATTGAGAAAAGCGGGTACGATATGCAAACAGTAAAGATGGTGGTTACGGGGCCTTTTAGCTCAGGTAAAACAGAGTTCATCCGCTCTATCAGCGAGATTCAAGTGGTCTCGACTGAAAAGAGTCTCTCCAAAGATACGGCGGAGGCGGCTCAGAAAGAGGCTACAACCGTTGCGATGGACTTTGGCCGTATCACTGTGGACGACGAGCTGACGCTCTTCCTGTTTGGCACGCCCGGCCAGCGCCGCTTTGACTTCATGTGGGAAATTCTTGCGGAGGGCATGCTGGGCTTTATCGTCATGGTGGACAGTGCCAAGCCCGAGACGTTCCGCGAGGCTAAGACCATCCTCGAGACCTTCCGCGCCTACGCCCCCACGCCCTACGTCGTCGCTGCCAACAAGCAAGACCACCCCGACGCGTGGAAGCCGGAAGACCTGCGCATCGTGCTGCGCCTTGATCCCGAGGTGAAGCTGCTGCCCTGCATTGCCAAAGATCGCGACAGCGTGCGCCAAGTGCTGCTCGAACTGCTGTACACCATTCTGGAAGAGATGGAAACGAACTAACCTCTTAGACGTTCGTTTGCCATACCATGCCAACCCTCGTCACAGATCAGGGGATCGTCCACTATCAGGTATATGGTCGTGGGCGGCCTGTAATTTTGCTGCATGGCTGGTTGGGGTCGTGGGCGCTGTGGCGCAGCACAATCGAAGATCTCGGCACAGAGTATCGCACCTATGCGATTGACTTCTTCGGCTTCGGGGAGTCGCGCTCGCAAGAGGTGAGCGTTGACCTGTATATCGACCTTGTCAACCAGTTCATGTACCGCTTGGGCATTCAACGGGCGGCGCTGGTGGGCCATTCCATGGGCGGGACGGTCTCACTGGGGGTGGCGGCACGCTACCCAGAGCGTGTGGCCAAAGTGACGGTCATCGGCTCGCCGATTGTCGGCTCTTCCTTGAATGTCTTCCTCAAGCTGTCAGGCTATCGTTATGTGGCCAAGCTCTCGTACAAGCTGCCGTTTCTCAAGGACAGCCTCATCTACCTGCTGACGCGCTTCGGCGGCCCCAACGGCGCGCTCACCTATGAGATGGTGCGCGAGGACGCGGCGAAGGTCGCGCCGGATGCGTTCTTTCAAAGTATCGGCACGCTGGCGCAGGTCGATCTCACCCCTGATCTGCCGCGCTTGAACATCCCCATCTTGGGGATGTACGGTCGGCGTGACCTCATCGTCAAGCCGGATCAAGGCAAGCTGCTGGTGCAGTATGCCCCGCACGCCCGAGAGGATTGGTACGAGAATGCTGGTCACTTTCCGATGATGGATATGCCGGATCGCTTCCGCGCGACACTGCGCGGCTTCTTGGCCAACAGCAGCCAATCAACACACCCCCACGGGGGCTAGCCCCTACGCGAATTGCGCCTCCTCGCGCCTGCGAGTATACTGCAACCATCGATAAAATTGATCTCGCTCAGGTGGACGCATGTACCGTTACATTATTGAAGATCGGCGTTTCGTCCCCCCGTTTAATGAACCCGCCAGCCTGCTGACCATCGGGACAACGCCGCTTAAGCTGCACCACGAGGAACTGCTCAACAGCTACTTTGGCCAGCAGTTGGAACTGCGTGGCGTGTTAGAGGACAGCCTCGAAGTGAGCAGCGTGCAGGGGGAGTGCATCGTCTACCGCGATAACTTATGGTTCGACCGCGAGTTTCTCGATTACTTCATGAAAGAGGCGCGCAAGACGGGCAAGGCCTGCCGCGCCGCCTTCAGCGCCAACGATGTCGCTTTCCGCACGTATGCGCTGCCGCTGGCAAAGGACTACACCTACAGCCGCGACCGCAGCGGCACTGTCATCTACTTGATGGACTTGTGGTACTTCCCTGACGGCTATCATTACGACGTTCAGCCCATCGTCGTCCCCAGCGAGGCGCGCGAGATCGGTTTCTACAGCGTGCCGGACTATATGACGCTCCAGCGCGGCAACCTCACCCACTACGCCTGCATGCGCGCGGCGGTCAGCATCGAGAGCTGGGTGCACGTCTACTTTGCCAGCATCATCTTCGGCAACTTCGCCCGTGCGGGGCGGCTCGACCGCGCCATTGATCGATCCCTGTTCACCAGTTTGAGGCTGCTGTGGCACGCCGTGCTGGAGCAGAAGCAGATCCTCAGCGCGTCGGGCGCGATTGAGGTCGGCACGGGCTGCTCGATCCACCCCAGCGCCATCCTCACCGGCCCGGCCAAGATCGGCAACAACGTCTCCATCGGCGCCGGCGCGATCATCGACAACTGCACCATCGGCGACAACTGCAACATCGATGCAGGCTGTATGCTTTACCAAAGCACGCTCGGCAACAACTGCTTCTTGCCGTTCCGCGCGTCGTTGTACCTGACGGCCGTCATGGAAAACGTCATCATCGCCCAGAACACCTGCCTTCAGATGTGCGTCATCGGGCGCAACAGCTTCGTGGGCGCGGGCAGCACCTTTACCGACTTCAACCTCGTGGCGCAGAAGCCGATCCGCGCGGCCAACCGCGACGGCGAGTTGGAAGATGTGGGGCAGATCGTGCTCGGCAGCGCGGTCGGCCACAACTGCCGCATCGGCAGCGGCATGGTGGTTTTTCCCGGGCGCATGATCGAAAGCGACACTGTGCTTGTCGCCTCACCGCAGCGGCGCGTCATCACCCGCAGCGTGACCTACGAAGAAAGCGATCACCACTTCATCCCGGGCGGGGAACTGCACAAGCGCTTCTACCCACGTCAAGGCGAACGGGAGGAAATTGAAGAGGGATGGTGAAGGCGCAAAAAGAGGCCGCACACAGCCGCCTAAACCTCCGCTACAATGAACGTACAAGTGGAGGAGGGCACGGCAATGAACGAACACACTTTTGCCTTTATCATCCATCCGATTACCATCCGCAAGGACGTAAACCGCAAGTTCCCACCGTTGGGGACGATTTTGCCCGAGCCGGTGATTCACTGGGCGTCGCAGTTCTT
>JBDNCV010000023.1:0-34114 GCA_046719465.1 Anaerolinea sp. | reverse complement strand
GATGATCTGGTACACCAGCGTGAGCGCCAACAAGAACGTATAGTACACCCACGCTGCTAGATACTTGCCGAGGACGATGCTTGCATCGCTGACGGGCGCGGTGAGCAGCAGCTCCAGCGTGCCCTCGCGGTTTTCCTCGGCCAGCAGGCGCATCGTCAACAAAGGCGCGATAAAGATGAGGAGCTGGGTCAGAATGCGCGGGATGAGCGCAGGATCAACCGGGCGGACGGTGATGGCGAACGCTAAGTCTTGGTTGAATGTGACCCCCGTGAACACAAGGAAAGCCGCTGCAATCAGGTACGCGACTGGCGAAGTGAAGTAGGCGGCAAGCTCGCGCTGGAAGATAATGGAAGTTCCTCTCATGCTTGTTTCTTCCCTGTCAACGTTAGGAAAACGTCCTCCAAACTTGCATCCACAGCGCGCATCTCGACGATGGTGTAGCCTTCTTGTGTGATCAAGCGCGACAGGGTGGGGCGCAGGTCACGCTCGGATTGTGTGGTGAGCAGGAAGCCGTCATCCATGGCGCGCACCTGCACGACATCCGGGATCTTCTTCAAGAAAGCGCTGATGCGCGTGTCGCTGCCACCCTCCACCACGAGGAAGATCTGCTGGCGGTGGGCAAGCTGGCGGCTGAGCATTTCCGGCGTGCCCTCACCGACGATCTGCCCGTGATGGATGATGATGACGCGGTCGCAGACTTGCTCAATCTCGCTCAGGATGTGGCTGCTGAACAACACAGCGTGTCCCGCGCGCAGGCTGCGCACGGCCTCGCGTACTTCGATCACTTGGCGCGGGTCGATGCCGATAGTGGGTTCGTCAAGGATGATGACCTGCGGCTGGTGGACGAGCGCCTGTGCAAGGCCGAGCCGCTGGCGTAGGCCTTTCGACAAGAAACGAACAAGCTGCTTGCGGCGGTCAAGCAGTTGAAATTGTGCAAGCGCCGCGTGAACGCGAGCGCGCACATCGCGCACGCCGCGCAGCTTCGCCCAGAACGTGACATAGCCCTCGACCGTCATATCGGGATAGACAGGCACACGCTCCGGCATGTAGCCGACACGCTGGCGCACGCTCATCGAATCTTCGAGGATGTCAAAGCCGCAGATTTTGATCGTGCCTTCAGATGGCGGCATGAAGCCGGTGAGCATGCGCATGGTGGTTGTTTTACCCGCCCCGTTCGGCCCCAGCAGGCCGACGATCTCGCCCGGCTCGACGCGAAAATTGATGCCCTTGACCGCGGTCACGTTCCCATAACGTTTGACAAGGTTCTCAACTTCGATCATAGTGGTGGCTCGCAGGGTGGCTGTCAATCGGTCACAGTATGCGCCGAGTTTGTAATGTGGCGCTAACGTGTATGTAATCCTAGCCATGAACCACGGACGACGCCAGAAGCCCTAACAATTATCAACATTAGACTGTGTGCAACCTGCACAACGAAATGGTAAAATTGCCTAATGTTGCATCGGAAGTTTGACGAACGCGGGCGGATGGCATACACTATCACAGCGTAGATCAAGGATATGATCTGATGTTAACGCCTCCACTAACTTACACGGTGAGCCGTCGTCGCCTCCATTAGACCATGAGGTTCTATGGGAGGTGTCGCTGGTGGTTTACACGACATTCGGACGATGACAAAGCCCTGACCTCATGACTTTGACGAGGCAGGGCTTTTTTATGAACAGGAGTGAGCAGGATGAGCGGTATGCTGCGGGTTGGGGTGTTTGGAGCGTCGGGCTACACCGGCTTGGACTTGGTGGAGCTGCTCGGTAGGCATGAGGCGGTGCGCTTGGTGTTTGCAACGTCCAACACCTACGCCAACCAGAACGTGCCGGGGACTGACCTTCACTACATCCCCAGCGAGGCGGCTGATCTCAGCAGCGTGGATGCGGTGTTCCTCGCGCTGCCGCACAAGACGTCAGCCCAGTTTGCACGGCGTGCGGTTGATGCGGGCTTGAAAGTGGTTGATCTCTCCGCCGACTTGCGCATCGACGACCCGGAAGTGTATGCCACGTGGTATGGGCCGCACCCGCACCCGGAACTGCTGCCCGTGCCCTACGGCCTGCCTGAGATACACCGCGACCGCCTACGCGATGCGTCGATTGTGGCTGCGCCCGGGTGTTACGCGACGGCGACACTCTTGGGCTTGTACCCGCTGCTGCAATCCAACGGCTTGGAGCTGACCGCGCCGATCATCGTCGATGCCAAGAGCGGCGTGAGTGGGGCGGGCCGCAGCCCGAGTGAACGCACCCACTTTGTGGAAGTCTACGGCAACCTGACCCCTTATAACACGGGGCGCTCGCATCGGCACATCGCCGAGATCGAGCAAGAGATCAACCGCTTTGGCGCGTATGGCAGCCCCCTCATCTTTACGCCGCACCTGCTGCCGGTGGATCGTGGCCTAATGGCCAGCCTGTACGTGACCCTGAGCTACAACATGGGCGTTGATAAGGTGCACAACCTTTACAGCAACGTCTACGCGGATGAGCCGCTGGTGCGCGTGCTGCCCCCCGGCGAGAACGCCACCCTACGCCATGCCGTTCGCACGAACACCTGCGTGATCAGCGTGCAGCCCGTCACCGATCAGATGGTATACATCACCAGTGTGATCGACAACCTGCGCAAAGGGGCGTCGGCGCAGGCGCTTCAGTGCTTCAACTTGATGATGGGCCTACCTGAGACGATGGGGTTGATCTGATGTCGCCAGTGGTGATCAAAATCAGTGGGCATGAGCTGAACGATGATGCGTTCTTGTGGGCATTCGCGCGGGTGATCAAGGCGCAGGCATCCCCGGTGATCGTCGTCCACGGCGGCGGGCGAGATATCACCGCTTATCAGGAACGGTTGGGCATCGTGCCGCGCTTTGTTCAAGGGCTGCGCGTGACCGATCAAGAATCGCTGGCGATTACCGAGATGGTGTTGTGTGGTCTGGTGAACAAGCGTCTTGTGCGTTACTTGTTGAACGCTGGAGTGGATGCGCTGGGCGTGAGCGGGGTAGATCGTGCGCTCGTGCGGGCGCACAAACTCGTGGCGGACGAGGACATGATGTTTACGGGGGACGTTGAGGCGGTCAACGCGCAGCCCTTGCTCGAGTGGTTGGCGCAGGGCATCACACCCGTGGTCGCGCCGGTGTGCTTGGGCAGCGATAGCAACTTCAACGTCAACGCCGACGCAGTGGCGGCGGCCATCGCGCGCGCTGTCGGCGCGCAGCGGTTGGTCTACTTGACCAATGTCGAGGGCGTGTTGGACGGCGAGCGACGATGTGTCCCACGGCTGACGACGCAGCAGGCACAAACGTGGATCGCCAGCGGCGTTATTTCTGGTGGGATGATCCCTAAGGTCACGACCGCGTTAGCTTGCGCTGAGCAGGGGGTCGCGGCGGTTATCACCAACTTGCAGGGTCTACAAATGCATGGCGGTACAGTCATTGAGCGAGAGAGAAGCGATGGTTGAGACAACAGTTCCACTCACATTGATCGAACAAGAGCACCAATACCTTGTGCAGACATATGGCCGACCGGACTTTGTGCTGGTGCGCGGTGATGGCATGACGCTGTACGACGATGCAGGGCGCGCCTACGCTGACTGGGTCGCTGGGATCGCCGTTAATGCGCTGGGCTACAACGACGCAGGCGTCCAAGCGGAGATTCAAGCGGGGCTGCAAAGCGGCTTGATCCACCTGAGTAACCTCTACCACAACGCGCCGATGATTGAGCTGGCGCGTGTGCTGGTGGAAAAGTCGTTTGCGGATCGTGTGTTCTTTGCCAACAGCGGCACCGAAGCCAACGAAGGCGCGCTCAAATTTGCGCGGCGCGTGGCCTACAACGCCAACAAACCCGAAAAGACGGAGTTCATCACGTTCGATCACGGGTTTCATGGCCGCAGCATGGGGTCGTTGAGCATGACCCCTAAAGAGAAGTATCAAAAGCCGTTCAAGCCGCTGCTGCCGGGCGTGCATGTGGCCGAGTTCAACAACATCGACAGTGTGCGCGCGCTCATCAGTGATAGGACGTGCGCGGTGATGATCGAGCCGATCCAAGGCGAGGGAGGCATCCACGAGGCCGCGCCGGATTTCTTGCGTTCGCTGCGTGCCCTGTGTGACGAGCACAACGCGGTGCTCATCTTTGACGAGGTGCAGTGCGGTGTTGGGCGCACAGGGGCGCTCTGGGCGCATGAGGCCAGCGGCGTCACCCCGGACATCATGACGATTGCCAAGCCGCTGGCGGCCGGCCTGCCGATTGGAGCGATCTTGGTGACGCAGCGCATCGCAGACAACATCAGCGCGGGCGATCATGGCAGCACCTTCGCGGGCGGGCCGCTGATCACGCGCGTGGCGAAGCACGTCATCGAGCGCGTGAGTGAACCGGCTTTCCTTGCCCACGTGCGCGCGGTAGGGGAGTATCTACAAGAACGGCTGAATGAGATCAACAGCCCACTCATCAGGGAGATTCGCGGGCGCGGCCTGATGGTGGGTGTCGAGATGAGCATCGACGTATCACCGTTAATCAAATTGGGCTACGAGCATGGTCTGCTGCTGGTGAACGCTGGGCCGAACGTCATTCGCCTTGTGCCACCGCTGATTGCGACGGAGGCCGACGTGGACAACTTGGTGGCCAAACTCACGTTGATCTTGGAGTCGCTTTCATGAAGCAAACAGCGGATCTGAAGCCCCAGCGCGTGCGCGGATTTTCGGTTGCGGGCGTTCACGCGGGGATGAAGAAGAACGGCGCGTTGGACTTCACCTTGATTGCCGCTGACCGTGACTGTGTAGCCGCTGGTGTGTTCACAAAGAATCAGAGCAAGGCTGCGCCGGTCTTGGTGAGCCAAGAGCATCTGGCAGCACAGGCCCATCGCATCCGTGCGGTGGTGATCAACACGACAAGCGCCAACGCCATGACAGGCCGGGTGGGGATCGAAAACGCCCGCACGACGGCGCGCATGGTGGCCGCGAAGCTGAACGTACAGCCAGAGCAGGTGCTCGTCATGTCAACCGGCGTCATCGGGACGCACCTGCCCATGCCCAAGATTGAGCAGGGCATTGAGCTGGCGCATGCTCAATTGGGCGCAGACTGGGAGGCGGCGGCCCGTGGCATCATGACCACGGACACGCGCCCTAAGATGGCCAGCCTGCGCGTCTTGAGCGTAGATGGTGAGTACACGATCATGGGCATCAGCAAGGGGGCGGGCATGATCGCGCCGAACATGGCAACGATGCTTGGGGTGATCGTCACCGATGCGGCGCTGAGCCGTGAACACGCCATGATCGCACTGCGCTATGCCAACGACCGCAGCTTCAACCGGATCGTCGTGGACGGCGACACCAGCACCAACGACACCGTGTTCTTGCTGGCGAGCGGGGCAAGCGGCGTTCAACTGCGGACAGTCGCCGATATGCACCAGTTTAACGAAGCGCTGCTGATCGTGGCGCAGTCGCTCGCCAAGCAGATTGTGCGTGATGGCGAAGGCGCGACGAAGTTCATCACGTTGGAGGTGGTGGGGGCGCGTTCCGATGCCGAGGCGCACGCGATTGGCAACACGATTGCATCCTCACCGCTTGTCAAAACGGCGTTCTTCGGCGGGGATGCCAACTGGGGGCGCATTGTTGCGGCGGCAGGGCGCGCCCCAGCCACCTTCAACCCGGACACCGCGCGCCTGCTTATCGGGCGTGGCGAGGCGCTGACGGAGGATTCTCCCGGCCTGCTGTTGTTTGAAAATGGCCTACCGACGCGCTACAGCGAGGCCGAGGCCAGCGCCATCTTCTGCGAGGCCGAGGTCGTCGTGCGCTTGGAACTGGGCTTAGGGAACGGCGCGGCCACCGTCTGGACGTGTGATCTGAGCCATGACTACGTATCTATCAACGGGGATTACCGGTCGTAGGAGATAATAATGCGGAAGAAGGGTGTTCTGGCGCTGGAAGATGGGTCGGTGTTCAGCGGGCTTGGGTTTGGCGTGGAGGGGGTCAAAGCGGGTGAATTGGTGTTCAACACCTCGATGACTGGCTATCAGGAGATCTTGACCGATCCTTCATACTATGAACAGATCGTCACGATGACCGTGCCGCACGTGGGCAACACGGGCATCAACCTTGAAGATGTGGAGTCGTCGCGGGTGTGGGTGAGCGGGTTTGTGGTGCGGTCGCTCAGCCCGGTGATCAGCAACTGGCGCGAGAAGGGCAGCCTTGATGCCTATTTGCGCGAGCAAGGGGTGATCGGCCTGACGGAAATGCCAACACGCGCTATCGTGCGCCACATCCGCGAGAAAGGGGCGATGCGCGCGGTGGTCGCCCATGGTGAAGCAGCAGAGGACACGGAAGCGCTGGTCGAGATGGCGCGCACCAGCCTCGACATGAGCGGGGCTAACCTTGTTGACGCGGTGACGACGGCTGAGCCTTACAACTGGGTGGAATCGAGCGATGCACAGTGGTATGGCACACACGTGACCGCTGACAGCCGCCCGCTGATCGTCGCCTACGACTACGGCATCAAGCACAACATCCTGCGCATGATGACCGACCGTGGGCTGCGCGTGACGGTCGTTCCTGCCCAAATGCCGCCCAGCGAGGTACTGGCGATGAACCCCGCAGGCGTGTTCTTGAGCAATGGCCCGGGCGATCCTGCTGCCGTGACTTATGCCATCGAGAACATCCGAGGGCTGCTGGGCAAAGTGCCGATCTTCGGCATCTGCTTGGGGCATCAGTTGCTGGCGTTGGCGCTGGGCGGCAAGACGGAGAAGATGCGCTTTGGGCATCGCGGCGGCAACCAGCCAGTGAAGAACATGCTGACCGGCGTGGTGGAGATCAGCGCGCACAACCACGGCTTCGCCGTCACACCTGACAGTGACTTGCAAGGCGGCGAGGTGACCCACATCAACCTCAACGACAACACCATTGAAGGCCTACGTCATGTTGGCTTGAAGGCTTTCAGTGTCCAGTATCATCCAGAGGCGTCGCCCGGCCCGCACGATTCACTTTATCTCTTCGACGAGTTTGTAAAGGCCGTGGAACAGAATGCAGCAGAACAGGGAGCGATGAATGCCTAAACGGACGGACATCCACACGATCATGATCATCGGCTCGGGGCCGATTGTGATCGGGCAAGGGTGCGAATTTGACTACAGCGGCGTTCAGGCCTGTAAGGCCTTGCGCTCGCATGGGTATCGCGTTGTGCTGGTGAACAGCAACCCCGCCACGATCATGACCGACCCTGAGTTTGCTGATGCCACCTACATTGAGCCGCTGACCGCCGAGATCTGCGAGCAGATCATCGAGAAGGAGCGCCCCGATGTGCTGCTGCCGACGGTGGGCGGGCAAACAGCGCTCAATCTGGCGTTGCAGCTTCAAGAGATGGGCGTGCTGATGCGCTACAACGTCGGCCTGATTGGAGCCTCGTTGGAGAGCATCAAGCTGGCGGAGGATCGCCAGTTGTTCAAGGACACGATGGCGGAGATTGGCCTGAAGTGCCCGCCGAGCCGCGTCGTGCGCACTGTGGACGACGCGCTGGAGTTCGTCAATGAGATTGGCTACCCCGCGCTGATCCGCCCGTCGTTCACGCTGGGCGGGAGCGGCGGCGGCGTGGCCCACAATGAGGCGGAACTGCGCGAGATCTGCGCTCGTGGCCTGCGCATCTCACCGGTGCATGAGGTGCTGGTGGATAAGAGCCTGCTAGGGTGGAAAGAGTACGAGCTGGAGCTGATGCGCGACGCCAAAGGCAACTTTGTCGTGGTGTGCAGCATCGAAAATCTCGACCCGATGGGCGTTCACACTGGCGACAGCATCACTGTCGCGCCCGCCCAGACGTTGACCGACAAAGAGCTTCAGCGCCTGCGCAACATGTCGAAGGCTATCTTTGAGCGGATCGGCATTACCACCGGCGGGGCGAACGTGCAGTTTGCGATCAACCCCGCGGATGGTGAGGTGTACGTCATCGAGATGAACCCGCGCGTGTCGCGTTCGTCGGCGTTGGCGAGCAAAGCGACCGGCTTCCCGATTGCGAAGATCGCGGCGCTGGTGGCAGTTGGGTTCACGCTCGATGAAATCCCGAACGACATCACGAAGGTCACGCCTGCCAGCTTCGAACCGTCACTAGATTACGTTGTGGTCAAAATTCCGCGGTGGGACTTCAAGAAATTTGCTGGGGTTGACCCAGTCTTGGGGCCGCAGATGAAAGCCGTCGGCGAGGTGATGGCGATTGGCCGCACCTTCCCCGAAGCGCTGCAAAAGGCCGTCCGCGCGCTTGACATTGGCATCAGCGGCTTGGGCGCGAAGGAACATGCGATTGAATCCCCAGCGACGCTGCATGTGCCGACTGCGCAGCGGTTGTTTCAGGTTGCTACCGCGCTGCTGAACGGCGTGCCGCAGTCCGAAATCGTCGCACAAACGCGGTATGATGCGTGGTTCGTCCAACAGATGGCCGACATCATGAACATCCACCAGACCATCCTCACCAAGCATCTGACGCTGGATCGGTTGGATGAAGCCGACTTCCTCAAACTCAAGCGCTTTGGGTTTAGCGATGCTTACATCGCGCAGCTCATCGGCGTGGAGGAGCAGGCGGTCAGCCAGCGGCGTAAGGCGCTCGGCATTACGGCCAACTTCTACCGTGTCGACACTTGCGCAGCGGAGTTCGAGGCGATCACCCCGTACCTCTACAGCACCTATGAGCCACGCGACGAAGCTGAGCCGACCGACCGGAAGAAGGTGCTTATCTTAGGCGGCGGGCCAAACCGCATCGGGCAGGGCATCGAATTTGATTACTGCTGCGTGCATGCTTGTTTTGCGCTGCGAGAAATTGGCTATGAGACGATCATGGTGAACTGCAACCCTGAGACAGTCAGCACGGACTACGACACGGCGGATCGCTTGTACTTTGAGCCGCTGACGGTTGAGGACGTGATGAACATCATCGACGTCGAGAAGCCAGACGGCGTGCTCGTCCAGTTTGGGGGGCAAACGCCGCTTAACATCGCCGCTGGGCTGGAGGCTGCTGGGGCGACCATCTGGGGAACCAGTGTGGAAACCATCGACTTGGCCGAAGACCGCGAGCGCTTCAACGCGCTGATGAACCGCCTGAACATCCCGCAGCCGGCCGGCGCCACAGTGCTGAACCGCGAGGAAGCGTTCGCCAAAGCCGCGGAGATCGGCTATCCGGTGTTGGTGCGGCCCAGCTATGTGCTGGGGGGGCGCGGCATGGCCATCATCTTTGACGAGGAGAGCCTGCGCGATTGGTTGGATCGCACGGTGGAATGGACGGGACACCCGCTGTTGATCGATAAGTTCCTTGACGATGCCTTTGAGGTGGATGTGGACGCGCTGTGCGACGGTGAGCGCGTCACCATTGGCGGCATCATGCAGCACATCGAGGAAGCTGGTGTCCACAGCGGTGACAGCGCCTGCGTGCTGCCACCTTATAAGATCAGCCAGTATCACCTCGACATCATCCGCGATTACACGCGCCGCATCGGGCTGGCGCTCAACGTCAAAGGCTTGTTTAACATTCAATTTGCGATCAAGGATGAGGTGGTCTACGTGTTGGAGGTTAACCCGCGCAGCAGCCGCACCGTGCCATTTGTGAGCAAGGCGACGGGCGTTCCGCTGGCGCGCTACGGCGCGTTGATTGCTGCGGGCAAGACGCTGAAGGAACTCAACTTTACGGAGGAGCCGCAGGTGAAGGGCTTCTTCGTTAAGGAGGCGGTGCTGCCATTCCAGAAGTTCCCGGGTGTGGACGCGCGGCTCGGCCCGGAGATGCGCTCCACCGGCGAGGTGATGGGCCACGCCAGCAGCTTTGGCCACGCCTTCATCAAGGCTCAGATGGCCGCCAACATGTCGCTGCCTCTCTCTGGGACGGTGTGCATCAGCGTGAATGACTTTGACAAGGGCACGGTGGCGAAAATTGCGCGTGAGCTGCACGAGTTGGGCTTCAAGATCGTGGCCACGCGCGGCACGGCGGACTGGCTGCGGCGTATCAACATCCCTGCTGAGACGATCAACAAAGTGGCGGAAGGATCGCCGCATATCGTGGACGCGCTGCGTGAGGGACAGATTCAGTTGGTGATCAACACACCCTACGGCGGGCAAGCCCATGACGACGGCGCGCTGATCCGCAGCATGGCCTATCAGGTAAGTGTGCCGCTGGTGACGACGATGAGCGCAGCGATGGCGACGCTGCAAGGGATCAAGCGCCGCCGCGAGAAGAACTTACAAGTCAAGAGTCTACAAACGCACCATCAACCGGTGCAGGCTTAATTTGTTCCCAGCGTCCCCGGGTGGTAGCGTTCCAGCACGCTGCCACCAATAAACTCGCGCAGCAGCGACGTATCAGGGATCATAGCGAGTTGATCGGCGTTGAGCGGCTCCACCCAGCGCAGGAACGACAGCAGTCGGTTAGCCTCGACGTGTTGCGGCGTCCCGAAGGTGACTTGCAGCAGGAGCGGCTCGGCAAACGGGCGCAGTGCGGCGAGTTCATAGGTCAAACCGCTGTCGAACAGGGCGTCGGCGTTCTCTTGGTATGGGAAGATATTGCGCTTCTCGCCCCGTCGCACGCTTTGCCAGCGGCTGATGGTGTCACTGGCGGCATAGCCCCGCGTGCGCGCATCGCGCACGATGCGCCGCAGCAAGCGCACATCTGAGGTTGAGACGCGGTTGTGGCGGTCAAGGTTGAGCTGCGTCAGCATCGACACGTACAGGTGGTGAATGCTGCTGTGGGGCAGGGAGGCGAACAAGCGCGGGTTCAGCCCATGAATGCCCTCGGTGACGATGATCTGATTGGGCAGCAGCCGCACGACTGCCCCCGGGCTGCTCTTGCCTGTGAGGAAGTTGAACTTCGGGAGCTGGACTTCCTCACCGTTGAGCAGACGGTGCATGACGTCGTTGAGCAGGCTTAGGTTGATGGCTTCCAGCGCCTCGAAGTCATAGTCTCCGTTGGCGTCGCGCGGGGTGTGTTCACGGTCGACGAAGAAGTTGTCAAGCTCAATTGTGAGCGGCTGAACCCCCAGCGCCATAAGCTGGATGGCGAGCCGCTTGCTGAAGGTCGTCTTGCCTGAAGAAGATGGGCCAGCAATCGTGATGAGCTTGACGCCGTGCTTGATGCGCCGGGCAATCTCTTGAGCAATGTTGCTGATGTGCTGCTCTTGCAGCGCTTCAGCGATGAGGATGACCTCTTGGATGCCTTGCGGCGGATGATCTGATTCAAGCGCCCAACATCGGCCACGCCGAGGCGTTCTAACGCTTCATGTGCCTCTTGGAAGACCGCATTCATCTTGCTTTGACCTGCCAGCGGCGTCAAGGTGTCGGGAGTATCTTGATGTGGGTATTGCAAGATAAAGCCGCCATCGGCCGGCAGCAAGCGGAAGCGCCCCAGATAGCCAGTCGATGGCAGCATGTAGCCGTAATAGTAGTCACGGTAGCCGCGCAGCTCATACAGTGCGAGCGTGTCACGGTCGCGCGATTCGAGCAGGCGGAGCTTGTCGTGGTCGCCGCGCTGTTCAAACAGATGCAGCGCCTCAGACAGCGGGACAACGCTTCGTGTGATAGGCGCATCCGCAGCGACGATGGCCTGCATGTGCTGCTCGATCCTGTGCAGCGTAGCCTCATCGGGTGGCGGGCAGCCGGGGAACTTGCAGAAGTAGCCACCATCGGGGATGGCATAGCTCACATCGACACTTAAATCAGGGTACAGCTCGTAGACGGCGACGACAAGCAGCAGCACCAGCGACCGGCGATAGATGCGCGCGCCGTCTGGCTCGACGATCGTCACTGGGGTGATGCTCACATCGCGCGTCGGGGCATAACTCAGCTCGCGCAGTCGGCCATCTACCACAGCGGCGGCGATAGTCGAATGGGCTGGCACCCAACCATGCGCCACTGCGGCTTGAAAGAGCGTGTGCAGCGTGGTGCCGTGCGGCGCGGCTATAACGCGGCCATCAGGCAGTGTGGCGTGAACGTCGGCGCGCGGCGCAGCAAGGGAGACGATATCGGGCTTCATAATATTATGTTTTCACTTTCGTTAGCAATGTCATTATTGAAACACCGCAGGAAAATCTATGCTATACTAAAGTTACACTGTCGATCAACTTGGGTAAGCGCATTTAGACATGGCACAAGACACGCGGGACAACGATAAGTTGGAACCAGCAGAGCAAGAACCCAATGCCGAATCTACCAAAGCTACGGGCACTTTGTCTACTGATGAGGTAAAGCTGGCGAGCAAGCCCAGCATCATTCGTCCACTGCGCCCACCATCGAGTGAGACCAAGACGGCTTCACTCAACCCTGTGGATGGTGAATCGCCAGTCAAGTTCGACCTGCCGCGGACTGAGGCTGTGCCGCACCGCCCAGACGCTCTGCCGGAGCGCCCATTGGCTAAGCCCGACCCCACCCGTGAGACGGCTGTTTTGTCTGATAACAACCCCATCTTGAAACGCATGATGAGCCGCAGCACGCAAGGTGGCACCTCTCGGCTCGGTGAGGGGCGCGAGGTGCTGCTCGTGATCCGTGGGATGGTCGAGCGCGTGATGATGGTGGAGGGCAAATCGTACAAGCTGGGACGCTTTGAAGTCAGCACGCGCAAGGAGGATGAGATCGACCTCTCGCCCTACGGCGCGCTTGATCGCGGTGTGTCTCGCGTTCATGCTGAGTTGAGCTTGCACAACGACCAGATCTACATCACAGACCTGACCAGCACCAACGGCACATACCTCGGCGGGCAGCGCCTGAAGCCGAACGAGGCCACGCTGCTGCGCAAGGGAGATGAGCTGTTGATTGGTCGCCTGCCTGTGCAGGTGCTGTTCCGTTAGCCGCTGCCTACATCTTCTGCGGCTTTCACGCTACAATCCCAGCATGATCTTGGGATGGGTGGCTTCATGTTGTCCTACGAAAAATACCTCAAAGAAGTGTTGATCGACGCGCAAACGCTCCAGCAGCGCGTGGCGGAACTGGGCGCGCAGCTTTCGCAAGACTACGCCAACAGCACCGATCTCGTGTTGATCTGTATCTTGAAGGGCGGCGTCATGTTTCTGACGGATCTCACACGTCACCTGACCGTGCCGCATGAGATCGACTTTATGGCAGCGAGCAGCTATGGCCGCGGCGGACGCGCCTCGACGGGCAGTGTGCGTATCGAGATGGACACGCGCGCGCAGATCAGCGGGCGCGATGTGATTGTCGTTGAGGACATCATCGACAGCGGCCACACGCTCCACTTCGTCTTGCAGACGCTGCAAGCGCGCAACCCACGCTCGCTGCGGCTCTGCACGCTGCTAGACAAGGCGTCGCGGCGCGAGGTTGACTTGCAAAGCGACTATGTGGGCTTCACCATCGAGAACAAGTTCGTGTTCGGGTACGGGCTAGACCTTGATGAGAAGTACCGTAATCTGCCCTTCATCGGCGTAGTGGACGAGGCGGCGCTCAAAGATGGCTGATCTGAAGCCGCGTGTGCCGGCTCAGCGCCCGCTGCTCTGGCCGGATGAGGTGCTTGATCTTCAAGAGCGGCTGCTCGACGTGCGCCCTGAAGAACCGCTTTACCTCGTGGGCGGCGCTGTGCGGGATGCGCTGCTGCATCGCCCAATCCCAGACTTGGACTTCGTCACGCCCGGGGATGCGGTGCTGCTGGCGCGGCGTGTGGCGGATGCGCTTGGGGCGGAAGTCTTCGTCATGGATGCTGAGCGTGGGGTTGCCCGCGTGTTGTATGACAGCACGAGCGAGCGCAAAATCTTGGACTTTACGCGCTTTCGTGGCATGGACTTGCTGGCTGACCTGCAAGCGCGCGATTTCACTATCAACGCGCTGTGTGTGGATTTTCGCAGCGATCTTTCTCAACTGATTGACCCGCTCAACGGTGAGCAGGACATCCTGAGCAAGCAGGTTCGTTTGTGCTCTGCCAGCGCCCTTGCGGACGATCCGCTGCGTGTGCTGCGAGCAGTGCGGCAGAGCGCCCAGCTCGGCTTTCGACTGCTGCCGGAGGTGGTTCAAGCGATTCGCGCAGCGTCGTCAGGGCTGACACAGGTATCGCACGAGCGGCTGCGCGATGAGTTTTTCAAAGTCTTGAGCCTCGACAAGGCAGATGCTGCGCTGCGCGTCATGCAAGCGTTAGGCCTGATAGGACATATCGTGCCGGAGCTGGCGCAGCTGCCCAACCATGAGCAAAGGCCGCCCTACGTGTTTGACGCTTGGCAGCACACTCTATACGCAGTGGAGCGCTTGATCGCTATCCTCACAGCCATCAGCCCACGACGAACTGACCAGACCGCTGCCTCGTTTGACCTCGGCATGCTGATCATCCAACTTGACCGTTATCGCCGCATGCTAAACCAGCATCTCAGCGAACATTGGGCTAATGAACGACCGCACCAAGCGCTGCTTGTGCTGGCGGCGCTGCTGCATCGCGTCGGGCTGGCTGCTGAGGATGAGCGTCGTTCACGCATCATGATTGCGGAGCGCGTGGCCGACGATCTGCGACTGTCAAACGCTGAGAAGAAGCGCTTAGTGCAGGTTGTGGGGGCGTTTGCGACGATTCATGAACTGCCGCGTTATGAGCGTTTAAGGTCGCATCGTTTCTGGTTTGCGCTGGGCGGGGCGGGGATCGACGCGCTGCTGGTGGGGATGGCCCATATCTTGGCGATGCACGGCGCTCACCTGCCGCAAGATTTGTGGTTAGATCGCGTTGAACTTGTGATCCAACTGCTGTCTGATTACTTTGACCGCTACGAACAGGTAGTCAACCCGCCCCCGTTGATCGACGGCAATGAGTTAATGCGCTTGTTAGGCATCTCACCCGGGCCGCAGGTGGGGCAGCTGCTGACGGCGCTGCGCGAGGCGCAGGTGCTGGGCGATGTCACCGACGAGGAAAGTGCAGTGCGCTACGCCCGCGGCGCGCTCGGCGGGCTTTAGGCGTTGGGCGCGTCGCGTCGTTCGAAGAACCACAGCAGCGTGTTGCCGTAGCGCCGTTCGTCGTAGGCGACGAAATGCGCCAGTTCGACCGCGTCCTTTTCGCGCGGGTGAATCTGCACCACGACAATCCCATCGACATCGAGCAGGTCGGGGTTGGCGTCAAGCAGTTTGAGCGCTTCCAGCCACAGCCCCTTGTACTGCGGCGGCGCAATGTAGATGTAGTCGAACGGGGTTGACGCTGGGCGGCGCAGATAGTCGAAAGCGTCCATCGCCAAAACCTCGGCGCGGTCGTCTAGCTGGGTGTGCTGCAAATTGTCGCGCAGCACGCCCAACGCGACGCGGTCAAGCTCACAAAATGTGGCGTGAGCTGCGCCGCGGCTGAGGGCTTCAATGCCGACGCTCCCCGTCCCACCGAACAAGTCAAGGAAGCGAGCGTCGGCGATGAAACTGCCAAAGATGGAGAACAAGGCCTCCTTGACGCGATCCATGATAGGGCGGGTGCTATCCCCCGGGACAGTCTTCAGTTTGCGGCCACGAGCAGTGCCCGCGATCACACGGAGCGACATACGAATTTCTACCTCACACTCGGCTGAACAAAGTCGCGCACGGCGTACAAATTCGATAAAGGCGTCGTTACTTTGACTGGCCCATCGCAGCTCAAGATGAGGCGGCGGCCATTGGTGCTGGTCAGCACTTGGCGCAGGGCGTCGTTCAGCGCGCTAGGCGTGGCATCATGCAGCTGCTGGTGCGATAAGCCCGCCATCATCCCACTGCGCACCGCGCTGCTCACCGTGCTGAGTTCTTGGTTGCGGATAGACGAAGCCCAGTTCAACGCTTTCAAACCTAGTTCCTGCCCCAGCGAAAACAGCACGCTCTCGCCACGCATCCAGCCGATGTTGAGCCACCATGTGGCGGGCAAGGCCGTCAGCACCTGCCGATCAAACGGTAAGGCAACGCTGCGATATTCGGACTCCGCCAGCAGCTCGTGGGATGCGTCCATCACGTAGTAGACCCCAGCGAGCGGCATCCGGCGCAGCGCGTCGATCAAGCGCACGGTGGATTCTGCGAGCGTGGTCAAACCAGACATGAACCGGTCACGATGCGTTCGCATCTGTCGCAGTGCTGTATCCCGCCCAACCATCTGCAAGGCTTGGGTGAACGGGCTGTAGATGACCTGAACGACCGGCACTTGCTCGAAATTGACGGCACGGCTCAGCAGTTTCAGCGTGTCCACTTGTTTTGCGAGATCACCACGACCCGGGTCAAGCGGGCGGATTTCTGTCCAGTCAAGCGAGCGCTTAATGGGCTGTTTGGTGATGGTGCGCCCTCCGCGCAGGTCACCCTCGAAGCTGTCGACAAGGCCGTAGCCTGTCAACAGGAAGTGGGGCGAGGAAGGGACGACACAAATATCCCAGTTGTAATCCCCCTGCCAAAATGACACACAGCGCGCTAAATCCGCCGCGCGTTGATCATCCCCCGGCCAATGGCGCCACAAACAAACCGGCACTTGGTCAAGCGCTTCACCAGCGAGGGCAGCGCTCACCCGCTCACGTTTGTCCATGGAGGCCAAGCTTTCAGCTCATCTCAGCGATGCGCTGCTTGATCATCGTGCCCAGCATCATAAAGCGGTCATCTTCTTCGTTGTTGAGGTTGTTGCTGCCGTCCGGCCCTTTGACCATCTCAAACGACTCCGACGCGAGCGCAGCAGCTTTATTGAAGGCTTCCAGTGCGGCAGCCTTGTTGCCTAACCCGCGCTCGGAAAGCCCCAAGCCGTAGTAGATATCCACCAAATGGTGCAGGGCGTTTTCAGTGTGCTCGAGGCGTTCAGCTTCTCTAGCGAGCTGTTGAAAAGCGCTGGCCGCCTCACGCCAGTTGCGCTGGCGCTGGTAGTTCCATGCGTCGCCGATGCGGCGGGACAGTTCGTCAAGGGTCATCGTTGAGTCTCTTTCTCGGTATTCAGAATGCGTTACGCTGACAAGTGTAACCAGTAGCTTGAGCTGAGACAAGCGGGCGTGGCGACAGTGGATGTATTAGCGCGTCAGGATGCGTGGCAAGGTGATCTGTGTGCCGAGGCTGACGCCGCGCTCATCAAAGAACGTGAGCGCGCGGTTGGTGGCGCAGTTCACGCCGTGTGCTGGGCAGGGGAACACGCGCAGCGTAAGTGTGTAGCGGCCATTTGCTGGCACAGCCCCAGCATCAATCCATAGGTGGGTCGTGTAGTAACGATCTGTCCTCCACGCGGTGGTGGGAATGCGGCTGAGCGGCGTTGGTGGGGACTCGGTAACGACTTCGCCGGTGGTGCTGATCAGTGAACTGCTGATGAACAATAGATCATTCAATGGGCGCGAGGCGCGCCAATGCAGGGTCACTACAAGCCTATCCACCCAGTAGTCGCTTATGTCGTAGGCAATGAGCTGAAGCGGGCTGCTGCTCGCGTAGGGGAGCGGTGTGCTGCTGATGAGGCCAACCCCGGGCATGGGCGTAGGCAGTGAAACGAAGCGGCCACTCAGCAGCGCTATAAGCGCGATGCTAAGTGTCACGGCCACAGCCGCCATCCGCCGCAAGTCATCGGGCGTGAGCAAAGGCGGGAAGGTGGCCTGCCAGTCTTTGCGGCGATGCTGCCAGCGCCAGAGCAAGATCAGCGCGGCCAGCCCTGCTAGGCTGATCAAACCACCCGTTTGACGAGCAGAGGTCATGCCAAGTCGAATGCGCAGCTCGCCCCCGCGGGTGGGCGGCAGGCTGAACACATAGCCCGCAGCGTCTCTCAGGGGGGTCAGTTCAATGGGGGCTGCGTCGAGCGTCGCCTGCCAACCGATGAACGGGTTAATCGTGAACTGGGCGTTGAGGGGGCTGGCGCTGGCGATGGTGTAGATGCTGGCTTGAGCTTGGACGCGCAGCAGCACAGCTTTGTCTGGCGTGCCGTTTAACAGCGTCAAGCGGTCAGGCAGGCCACGGGTGTAGGCGGTTAGCAGGGCAGGACTCGGTGGTGTCATCAGCGATATTTGACTAGGGATGCTGGCCCCCGATGGACTACCCGCAATGCCATGCCCGCGCATTTCAAACTGGAGCTGGCCTTGTTCGTTGAATAGGAACGGCGGTGTCTCTCGCTGGAGCGCTAGCAAGACCGGCACATAAGCCGTGGCAACCCCGACCAGCGCGACGATGAAGGTCACACGGCGCGCTTGGTCTGTGCGTAGGGCTGCGAAGAGCACGGCCCCAACGAGCGCCATACACCACGCCAGCGCCGCGCTCAAGCTTGGCCGCTGCATCGTGAGCAGGACGACAGCCACAGCCAAAGCGGCGATACTCCACACGAGGCCGAACGGCAGAAGCCGTCGCGTTAGCAGTTGAAGCCCCAAAGCAGCGCTCATGAGCACAGCCAGCGCCATGCCGACCGTGGGCTGCATGAGCGGGGTTCCTGCTGCTGGGTCGGGCGTGTGGAATGGGGCAACTAGCGCTGGCAGTTGAAAAACTGCTGTGGGGCTGATGGGCAGCTGCTGCCAGTTGACCGAGCCGGCCTCAAGCGCAGCTGGCAGCCAATAAAAGGCGCTAAGGCTCATGCCAATGAGCAGTGCGAGCAGCAGCTTGGGCCAAAGCTGCTGTATCGCATTCAGTCGCAAGGCGCACGCCCCAACGCCGAACGTCAGCGCAAGCGGCGTATAGAGGTGTGGATCGCACAGCAGCATGAGCGCAAACACAGCGGCCACCAGCGGCAGATCGAGCGCGCTGGTGAAGCGCAGCGCACGATCCAGCGCCCAGATGAACACAGGCAGCAAGCCAGCGGCCAGCAGGCTTGGTAGGTCACCGAGGTGATACAGCAGCAGCCAGCTCAGCGCTGGGCTGAGGACGAACGCCAGTGCTCCCGCAAAGGCAGCACGCGCCCCCAGATGCTGCAAGATGTAGGCGTAGGTGGCTGTTCCGCCCAAGACGAGTGCCGCGCTCATCAACAGGCCGATGCTGGTTGCGATGTGGTCAGTAAACAGCAGGGTGAGCAGCGCAGCGCCATATGAGGCAAGAGGCGGGCTAAAGTGTAGGATAGGCGCGCCGTAGCCGTAGACAGCATGCGGTGACCAGCGCGGGTAGAGCGTGCCCTCCCGCAGGCTAATCGTCGTATCATGAGCGCGAAAGGCGAGGTGAATGCTGTCGTTTTCGGGGGTGATGAATCCGCTTGACCAATAAGGCACGCTCACCAGCAGCGCGACCAATGCAATAATCAATCCGCCCCAGTCGAGGCCGCGATTGGCGCTGCGGATCCAGTTTGGAATTTGATCTTCAGGGATAACGAGTTGGCTGCGCATACGCTAAGATTGTAGGCAAAGACGGTGAATGAGGCAATGTGGGCATGGTGAAGGTGCGCCAGATCACACCGGACGATTTGCACGCTCTCTATCTGTACTGGTGCGATCTAGAGGTGCTGCGGAGTGGCCTATACCGCACCCCGACGCCTTCCTGCCCGCGAGACGAATGGCTGGCCGCGACGAGCAGCATGAGCGGTTGGGTTGCCGAAGAGCATGTGGTGATGGCTGGGCTGCTCTATACGCAGGCGGGCGCGAATGCCGCAGTGCAGCACTTGGTGGTCGATATTCACCATGCGCAGTCGCGGGCGTTAGGCGCTGCCTTGTGGCAGGCTGCTGTGGCGGCATGGCGCGCGGCGGGAGTGTGCCAAGTGCAGGCTAACGCGAAGCAGCGGCTGCCTGTTGAGGATGCTTTCTGGCGGGCCTGCGGCGCTGAAACGGTCGAAGGGAGGTATGTAGTGAGCCTATGTTGATTCGGTTAGCACAAGAGGAGGATTGCCCGCGCATCGGAGAGCTTTGGGCGCAGTTGGTGGCCTATCACCGCTCGCTGGATGCGGCTATGCCCGAGGCGGCGCAAGACGGGCCGGAACGCTATGCAGCGCGCATCTTGAGCCTGTTGGAGGATTCCCAAAGCCGGACGTATGTGGCGGTCGTAGATGGGCGGATTGTGGGCTATATTACCGGCATGATCGCCGATATGCGCCCTGAGATGTTCACCGCAGAGGTGACTGGCTTCATCGGCGATGTGTTCGTGGAGGAAGCCAGCCGTGGGCGCGGCATCGGTGAGGCGTTGGTGCGCGCGATGGAGCAGTTCTTCGCGTCGCGCGATGTGTTCGACTATGAGTGGTTTGTGGCCAGCGCAAATACAACAGGGCAGGCATTTTGGCGCAGCCTCGGCGCGCGCGAGATAGTGATCCGCATGCGGAACCGTGTTCAGCGTTCAGAAAGTGAGGCGTGACTTGCAGCTACTGTATCAGACCGACAGCTACTGCCGGTCGTTTGAAGCGGAAGTGATCGCGGTTGAGCCTGCGCTGAATGCCGTGCAGCTTTCGGCCACAGCTTTCTACCCGGGCGGCGGCGGTCAACCTTGTGATACTGGCATTTTGTCGGTCAATGGGGAGGCTGTTCCCATCACAAAGGTGCAAAAAGGCAACTGGCACGTGCTGGATGGAACGCTGCCGACAGTGGGCGCAGTGGTGCGTGGCGAGATCGACTGGGAGAGGCGCTATCGCCTGATGCGCATCCACACGGCGCTGCACGTCCTATGCGGGGTTGTGTTTCGCACGTATGGGGCGCTGGTGACAGGCGGGGACATGCAGCCGCTGCAAGGGCGCATGGACTTCGAGTTTGAGCGCATGCAGCGTGAACTCGTCGATGAGATTGAAGCGCGAATCAACGCGGAGGTGGCAGCGGCGCGCGATGTCCGCGTGCAGCTTCTGCCGCGCGAGGAGGCCTTCCAAATCCCTGACTTGATCCGCACGCGGATCAACCTGCTGCCTGAAGGCATTACCGAAGTAAGAACGGTTGAGATTGTCGGGCTGGACTTGCAGGCCTGCGGCGGGACGCATTTGGCCAACACGTCTGAGATCGGTCGCCTGCGCATCAGCGACTACAAGAGCAAGGGTGGCATCAACAAACGCATCTACCTTGAGGTTGTGGACGCGCCATGAGGCAGCTTCATCCTGTCGGCCAGCGCGAACGCTTCTTGCGCCGCGGCGTGTATCGCCGCTTGGTCGATGACACAATCCTTGAGCAGTGGACGCTGCATGAGCTGAACGGCGCATATCTCGCACGGGTAGATCGAGATGAGCCAACAGGTGGCTTCACGCTGTACGAAGCGCTCTTTGATGCGGACGGTTGGCCGGTGCGCTACAACGAGGAGCGGTTCGGCCCGGGGGCCGCGCGAATTCGCGTGCATCGCATCTTTCTGGAAGGGGTGATGCAGACGACGACGAGCGAACGTGACCATGCCGAAACCACAGAGACTGCGCTGCCGCTGCACGCGGTTCCGAGTGATTGGCCGCTCATTGTTCGGGGGTTGGCAGCCCATGTCGCCCTGCGCGGCGGGCATGGCAGCGTATGCGACGTCAGCACGTTGATTGTGCGGCCGGTGGTAGAAACCGCTGAAAGCAGCGAGGCGCGCGTGTTGATGGTCGCTGAAGATCGCTTGTGGGTTGATGGGCTTGGGGTTGTGTTGGCAGCGCACAACCGCGCTGGCGAACGGCTATACTTGGATGATGGTAGCAGCAAGAGCAAAGCGTATGCGTCTGTTGAATGAGTTTCGATTTTTCCTCGGTGAAAAGCGCTTCGGCGCGCTGCTGTGGCTGTTGTTGATCACGGGGCTTGTGAGCACTGCTGCCCTGTTCGCTGATCAAGAGTGGTCGGCCAGTGTGCAGACGGTGGCCGTGCTGGTGTTCTTGGGCGGGGCGACCGGGATCATCGTCAGCGCGATGGACGGCGACCAGCGCTATCGTTGGGGCGCTATTCTGTTTCCGGCGGTGCTCGCGCTGCTGATTGGCGCGCTCATCGTGCCCAGCTACTTCGGCTTTGCGGTGGGGGCGGCGTTGGGTTGGTTGGTGGCGGGGTGGTTGATCTTCCGCCGGAGCCGCGAGCCGATTGAGTACAAGCGCGCGGTGAAGGCGATGCGGCGCGGTGACCTCGATGAGGCGGTCAAAGCAATGGACGCGATCATCAAGCAGGAGCCGACGACCGCGCACCATTACCGGTTTCGGGCGGAGCTGCTGCGGCTGGCAGGCAAGCTGCCGCGCGCCAAGTCTGACTATGAGCGTATGAAGAACCTCGCTAAGACAGACACGGAACGGGCTGTTGCCTACAACGGCATGGCCGAGGTGGACTTGCAAGCCAAGCTCTACGCGCAGGCGCTCAAGAGCGCTGAGAAGGCCTATGAGCTGGCCCCTAACGATTGGGTGACGGCGTACAACTTGGGCATGATCCAAGATCGGTTGAAGGACAGCGTCGGCGTTCTGAACAGCCTAACCGAACGGCTCGACATAAGCAAAGTGCCGGATGTGCGGCACAGGCTGTTGATTGCGTTGTATGTGGCGCGTGCCCACGTCCGCAGCGGCAACCCCGCTGCCGCTGAGCCGCTCTTGAAACAGATCGAACGCGACCGCCGAGGGCTGCGCGAGTGGGAGCTGCTGCTGTCAGATCGCAACGCAGCGGTGCTGCGTGAGGTGCTGGGCGAAGATGTGGCGCTGCTCAAGGCGCTGCTGGCCAAAGAAACCACGTTGGAGGCGCTCGCATGAGCACGCGGCGCATGATCGCTTGGGCAGGGGTGTTCACGGCGGCCGGGCTGGCGGTTCTGGGCTTCATTGTGTTCGTGATTGGTGTGGTCGTTGAGCTGTTTTTGCTGCGTCAGCGCCCGCTCAGTGACGAGCTTTCACCCGCGATGCAGTTGGCATTGATTGGGCTATGTCTTTCTGCGCTGATGGTGCTGTGCGGGTTTGCGCTGGTGGGGCTGCTGCTGGCTGTTCAGACGCGGCGGCAAGCCCCGGGCTATGGTGAGGCATATCGTTTCATCCAGCAGATGCAGTTCAGCCAAGCGATCCCACTGCTGGAACAGGCCGTAGCGCGTGGGCGCGAAACGCCGGAGGTGCTCATGCTGCTGACGACGGCTTATGCCAACACAGGCCAGCTCGCTAAAGCGCAGGCGACGGCAGATCGCGCCGTGCAGTTGTTCCCATTAGACCCCAACAGCTACATCAGCTTGGCGAACGGCTATCGGCAGCAGGCGAGCTATGAGGCGGCAGCAAGTGCGCTCCAACGCGCGACCGAACTCGACCCAAACCAGCCCGGCTTCGTCTACGCAGAACAGGGCTTCCTCGATTTGACGGCAGGCAACCGCGCGCGCGCGATGGAGGCCTTTCGCCGTGCCGCGCAGCATCACCTGCCAGAGATGTACAGCGTGCGTGTCTACTACCATCTGGCCAACGACTACCGGGAAGCGGGCAACCATGCAGAGGCGGAGGCCGCCACGGCGCGGATGCTGGCTGCGCGCGCTGGTCTTGATGCATGGGAACCGATCTTGAGGACACTTGACACGACAAGCTACGGAACGGCGCTGCGCTATGAGCTGGCCAACATTGCGCAGGCCATCGCAGTGGCCGAAGCGCGCCGCGAGTAACCAGATATGGGCATTCTGATTCAATTCTTTCGTGATATGCGCCACTGGGAGGCTCCGGTGCGCTGGTCGTTTTGGGTGGCGCTGGGCCTGCTGGTGGTGCTGCTGATTGCGTTCGCCGTGGGGCGTGACCAAGTGCCCACATGGTCGCTTGCGGGGTTGGTGGCGCTCACGCTGGTGCTGCAAGGGATCGCGCTGTATGGGAATCGCCACCTCGTTACCCCCTACACGCAGGCGCAGCGTGCGTTCCGCAATGGGGACTTTACACGGGCGCGCACCATCCTTGAGCAGCACATTGCTGAGCAGAGCCGCGCGGGTAAAACGGTCAACGCGGATGCCTACGTCCTGCTGGGGAACGCCCTGCGCAACTTGGCCGAGTTGGACGAAAGTGAGCGCGTGCTGCGGCGCGTCGTCGAGCAGCAGCCGGATTATGGCTTTGCCCTCTACGGATTAGGCCGCACGCTGCTTGTCAAAGGGGACTACGCCGAAGCAGCCAAAATCATAAAAAAATCTTTACTTTTTGGCGCGCCGAAAGCGGTAAGTTTTGAGATGGGCTATGCTACACTGGAATCAGGCGATACTGAGACCGGGCGCGACATTCTGCACGAGGCTTTGACTCATGCGGATGAACCTTATCGCAAGCTGATGGCGTATCATCTGCTGGGCGGGTTAGAGACGCTGGTGGAACCCGCGCCGCGCTCGATGGTGCACGGTCTGGCCTATTGGGAGCGCGAAGCTGCGGTGTTCGCAAACACCCCGTATGGCGCGCGCGTGGCGCAGCATGTGCAAGCGATGCGGGCTGCGCTTGAACGAGTGTAAGTGACTGGGAGCAGACAGATGGGATTCTTAACAGATCGCAAAGGGAACTTCTCATGGTTCCGCCTGAGCTTACTAGTGATGGTGTTGGGTGGGCTGTTCGTAGGGTTTGGGGTGATCTCATTCCAGATCGACCAGCAGTCGCGCCGCACGCCATTCTTCCCTGATTTGCCCCCGAACGCGACCCAGTGGGGCGGGACGGAGTTCGTTAGCGTGGGCTTCCAGCGCAATTATTACCGCGTCCCGGGCGGGAACGTGGAGGAAGTTGCGGCTTTCTATCAGGGCCAGATGGAGCGCTTCTATGGCACAGGGAGCGGTGGTTCTAGCTCACTCGAGCGCTGCCAGCGGCTTCCACCTGTGGGCGAATTTACTAACATTCCTGATGTTCAACGGCCTGCCAACGACGGCAAGATTTATGACCCGAACTTTGTGCCCGGGCGCGATCTGCCGTTCTTGTTCAAATGCATGTTCGACCGCAGCGGCTTCAACGCCACGCAAGACACGCTCGTCTGGATTCAACCCGGTACGCGCAATGCTGACCCGAACTTGAACACCGAAGGTGACGTGGTCATCATCTATGAGCAGCGCTGGCAAAATTGAGACAGAGGACGACGCTCCGATCCCGCGGCGTGTGTGGTTTTACATGGTGGGGCTGCTGGTTGTCTTGATCAGCGGCCTATTCATTGGTATGCAGGTGATCGCGGTCATGTTGGCGGCGTTGTTTCCGCCGCTGCCGCCGCTGCCTGCCGGGGCGCATGAGCAAAGCGCCACCACCGACGCGCAGGGCGATCAAGTGTGGACATACGAAGTGCAGGAGAACGCCTGCACAGTGACCACCTTCTATGAGCAGATCGGTCAGTGTGTGCGCTATCATGACTGTGAGCAGCACCTCCCATCGCTCACGCGCGTGGCGCAGTGTCAGGGGGCGCAGCCCTTCTCCCAGTTTCAAATGCGCTGGAAGGTTATCGCCGCCAGCCACCCTACCGACCCAAACGTGACCGTTCTGACGGTCACACGGCGCATCTTATGGGTGAGCGACCCCTGAGGGAGTGTCGAAATAGCTGGTGCTGCCTCACGTTAGACACTCTCTTCCCGAAAAGGAGTGTCTAAGCCGCAGCAGAAGGTGGCCGTGCACCAGAGGCTTTAGCCTCTGGCTGGCGCGCGGGGGCTTTAGCCCCCTTCAGAAGGCGTGTTGCAGCCGGATGCTTTAGCGTCCAGCGTTCAACTAGCACAAGGGGTGAGGTGCAGGGGGCAGGGCCATCACCATTGATTTAGACACTCCCACCCCTGAGTCTCACTACCGAAAACGTACAGGATCCGGCATAATTTAGATTGCTTTATCAGGTTTCCCAAACTTCGATGACGACCTTCTGAGGAGGTGCCAACGTGAGATTCATCGTCTCACGGGTCATTTGCGGGTGATGCCACGTGTTGTCTGCTGCGCATTGGCCTAACTCACATTCATCCACACATTGGAGTTCGACAAAAACCCTATGGCATTTCAACCCATTGACCCTAAGGTCGACATTCAAAAACTAGAACAAGATCAACTGGAATACTGGCGGCTGCACCGTGTGTTCCAGCGCACCACGGAAGGGCGGGAAGATCGCCCGAAGTTCGTGTTCTATGAGGGGCCACCCACCGCGAACGGCAAGCCCGGGAGCCATCACGTTCTGGCGCGGGCCTTCAAGGACATGTTCCCACGCTACAAGGTGATGCGCGGCTACTACTGCGAACGGCGCGGCGGTTGGGATACACACGGCCTGCCGGTTGAGCTGGCGGTCGAGAAAGAACTGGGCATCACCGATAAGCGCCAGATTGAAGAATACGGCATTGCGGCGTTCAACGAGCGCTGCCGCAAGAACGTATTTGCCAACATCCGTGACTGGGAGAAACAGACCGAACGCATCGGCTACTGGGTCGATCTCGACAACGCTTATGTGACCTTCACCAATGAGTTCATCGAGAGCGTTTGGTGGGTGCTCAAGCAGCTGTGGAATAAGGGCTTGATCTACCGCGGCCACAAAGTCGTCCCCTACAGCCCCAGCAGCGGCACAGTGCTGAGCAGCCATGAAGTGGCGCTGGGCTATAAAGAGATCAGCGATCCGAGCGTCTACGTGCGCTTCCCGTTGAAAGATCGGGCAGGGGTGTACTTCCTCGCGTGGACGACCACGCCGTGGACGCTCCCTGCGAACGCTGCGCTGGCGGTCGGCCCGGATATCGAGTATGTGCAGGTTGAAGTGCCGCTTGCGAATGGCGATGGCACAGAGCAGCTCATCCTCGCTGAGGCCCGCGTGAAGGAAGTCATGGACAAACTGGAGTATCGCGTCGTCAAGCGGATGCGCGGGCGTGACCTCGTTCGTGAGCGCTATAAGCCGCTCTACACGTTCCTCCCAACGGACAAAGATCATGCCTATGTTGTGGCGGGCGATTTCGTCTCGACGGAGGACGGCACGGGGATCGTTCACCTTGCGCCGGCCTTCGGTGCAGACGACATGGAGATGGGCATCAAGCATGACTTGCCCGTGTTCATGACCATGACGCCCAATGGGCGCTTTGTCGACGCGGTGGATAAGTTCAAAGGCATGTGGTTCAAGGACGCTGACCCTGAGATCATCAAGGATCTCAAGGAGCGCGGCCTGATGTTCAAGAGCGGCAAGTACAAGCACACCTACCCGCACAACTGGCGTGACGGCAAGCCGCTCATGTACATGGCGCGCGATACGTGGTTTATCCGCACCACGCAGTACAAAGAACAGCTCATCGCCAACAACAAGCGGATCAACTGGGTTCCGTCGCATGTGCGCGATGGGCGCTTTGGCAACTGGTTGGAGGATCTCAAGGACTGGGCGCTGGGGCGCGAGCGCTACTGGGGCACGCCGCTGCCGGTGTGGATCGACGACAAAACGGGTGAGATGATCTGCGTGGGCGGCGTTCAAGAGTTGAGCCAACTGGTTGGGCGCGACCTAAGCGACCTCGACCTGCATCGTCCTTACGTGGATGAGATCACCTTCCCTAACCCGAACGGTGGTGGTGGGATCATGCGCCGCGTGCCTGAGGTGATCGATGTGTGGTTCGACAGCGGCGCGATGCAGGTGGCGCAGTATGGCTACCCGCACAAGCCCGGCAGTCGCCTCGATCATCCGGCCGACTTCATCTGCGAGGCGGTTGATCAAACGCGCGGTTGGTTTTACAGCCTTCACGCCATCAGCACGATGCTCTTCAACGAGGTTGCGTTTAAGAATGTGATCTGCTTGGGGCACATTCTCGACGAGAAGGGCGAGAAGATGTCCAAGAGCAAGGGCAACATCGTTGACCCGTGGCAGGTGCTGAACGCCTACGGGGCGGATGCCTTCCGTTGGTACATGTACACGGCCTCGCAGCCCGGCGAATCGCGGCGGTTCAGCGTTGACCTTGTCGGCAGCGTGGTGGGCAAGTTCTACAACACGCTCTGGAACACCTACAGCTTCTTCGTCACCTATGCCAACATCGACGGTTGGACGCCTGCGCAGAGCGCCCCGCCGGTGGCGGAGCGCGATTGGCTTGATCGCTGGGTGCTGGCCGCGCTGCATCGGCTGGTGAAGAATGTGACCGAGGCTTATGAGACTTACAACGTGCTGGACGCAACGCGCCCAGTGGAGGCATTCGTCGATGAACTGAGCAATTGGTACGTGCGGCGGAGTCGGCGGCGCTTCTGGAAAAGCGAGAGCGACACCGACAAAGCCAGCGCCTACGCTACCCTCTACGAGTGTCTCGTGACGTTGAGCAAGTTGATCGCCCCTGCTATGCCGTTCTTGAGCGAAGCGATGTATCGGAACCTTGTGGTTGAACATGACCGCAAAGCGCCCGACAGCGTGCACCTTGCCGAGTGGCCGACGCCGGATGAGACCTTGATCGATGAGCACTTGATCGAGGAGATGGCGCTGGTGCAGCGGCTCGTCAGCTTGGGGCTGAGCGCGCGCAACAGCGTTGAGATGGGCGTGCGTCAACCGCTGACCAGCATCAGCTTCGGCGTAAGCAGCGCGCGTGAACGAGCGATTGTCGAACAATATGATGAGCTAATCCGCGATGAGCTGAACGTCAAAGCTGTGCGCTTTGTCTCGGATAAAGACGGCATGACGATCTACCGCCTAGCGCCAGTTTTTGCCAAGCTGGGGGCGAAGCTGAAAGGTGATATGCAGGCCGTGAAGCAGGCGCTCACCTCAGCGGAGCAGGCGCAGGCAGCTGCGTGGGGGCGGACGCTGCTGGCCAACGAGCCGATCACGGTGGCGGTAAACGGCAAGAGCTTTACGCTCAACCCTGATGAGGTCGAAGTACGGCAGGAGGCCGCTGAGGGGTTCATCGTCTTTGAGGAGCGCGGCTACGTTGCGGTGCTAGATGTGACCCTGACGCCGGAATTGGTGAACGAGCGCATCGCCCGCGAGGTGGTGCGGCGCATCCAGACCCTGCGCAAGAACGCCAACCTTGAACTTTCAGATCGTATCCGCATCCAGTATCAGGCCAGCCCACGTTTGGTGGAAGCCATCGACGCCTTCACCGACTACGTCAAGCGCGAGACGCTGGCGCAGGATATGCAGTTTGTACAACCGGAGGCTGGTTTTATTGTTGAAGATTTCACTGAGAGCCTGAAAGGGGAACTCGATGGTGAGACTTTGGTGGTAGGCATTCAACGGGTTAGCTAAACTAACCAAAAAAATGCCCAGAATTTCAGCAGAGCAGAGGGTCGAAAAGTGCCTCTGCTCTGTTTGTTTTTGTGGAAAATTACTGTATATTTGATCCGTTATCAGCTTCCCCACCTCGCTTCTGAGGGAAAACCTAGTCAAACTTCACAACAGCTTTACCTTTATCGTGCGTGTGTTTATAAGGTTTTACTATGGCGGATAAAAACACGGCAACCCTCCAATCGCTGATGCGGTTTGCGCTCCCGTTGGGGACGGCGCTCGTTGCTGGGGATCCAGAGTCGCAGATCAACTGGGCGATCACGGTGCGCGCCCAGCCACCCGCGTTTCCGGACATTTACGGCGGGGAGCTGGCGCTGGTGTCGATGGATGTGCTGCGCAGCTACGACAGCCGCATCACGCTTTCTGAAGTGGTGCAAAGCCTACACGAGGTAGGGGTGCGGGCGGTGGCAGTCGAGGGAGACGTAGCGCGCTACGCGATTAACGTGGCGTCGGAGCGCAATATCTGTTTGCTTTCGCTGCCTGAAGGAACCAATCTGCCGTCGGTTGAACGAGCCGTCAACAAACTGATTTTGAACCAAGCCGCGCAGCTTACCGAGCGTGCGATAGAGATTCAGCGGCAGCTCACCCGCTTGGTGGCCGAGAATCGTGAGCTGTCCAGCCTGCTGCAAGTGATCGCGCGCGCCACTGCCAAGCCGGTTGTCGTCCACGATGATGCGGGCGTGTTGATGGAGCAGGTGTACCCCAGCGTGGGCAAGCGGACGGTGACGGGGCGTTCGCTGGTGCAGAGCTTGCCCTATACCCAGTTTCAGAAATGGTTGGAGAAGGAATCACCCAGCATGCAGGGGGTCATCGTCCAAAGCCCCATCGGCTATACGACGGTGTTGAAGGTGGAGAAGCGCATCGCAGGCTATCTCTCATTGGTGGAAAAGACCGACGACATCGACGACTTCGACCGGCTGGTGTTAGTGTACGGGGCGGATGTCTGCGCGATTGAGATGGCCAAAACGCGGGCAATTGCCTCCGCGGTAGAGCAGGCGCGCGGCGATTGGGTGCAGATGTGGTTGAGCGGCACGCCGGGCGATGAAGATTTGCTCACGACGCGCGCGCAGCAATCTGGGTTTGAGCCGCATTCTACCTTCGTGACGGTGGTCTTTCGCACGGTGACAGAGGGCAGCCAAACGATGCCGCTCGATTCGCTCATTGCGCTTGTGCGAGATGACTTCACGCGGCGGCAGTTGGCGGGCGCGGTCGGGCAGTATGTGGATGTTATCGTGGCATTGTATCCCCTTGACAGCGCTAACGACCTGAAACGTGTGCGCAACCACGTGGAGGAGCTGCGCACGCAAATGGCCACCCGCACCCCCAGCGGATTGGTGGCAGCGGGTATCAGCCGCCCGATGCAGGGCTTGCAGGGCCTGCGCGACGCATACCGCGAGGCAAAAGATGCCGTCAGCATCGCGTTGGAGCTGGGCGACCGCGAGAAGAGCACCTTTTACGGCGATTTGAAGCTGTATCAACTGCTCTTAGCGTTGAAAGATCGCAGTCTGCCGCACCTGAAGCGCTTTCATCACGAAATTCTCGGCCCGCTTTTGGAGCATGACAGCCGCAAACAGAGCGACCTCATCCGCACGCTGGAGGGGTTCTTCAACGCCAATGGCAACCTCGCCAAAGCCGCTGAAAACCTCGACGTGCACCGCAACACGCTGGTGTATCGGCTCGAACGCATTGCAGAACTCACCGAGCTTGACCTCGACGATGCGGATAACCGGCTCATCCTGCATCTAGCCCTAAAGATCGAACGCGTTCTTGCGACGATCCCAAGTGAGCGCTAGGCAGCAAAAACGGCCACCGAGGATCAGTGGCCGTTTCGATTGGTAAAACGAGGCGTTTAGTTGACGCGCTGCGGCACAGCAATCTTGACAAAGTACACCGTCGGACGGGCGAGCAGGGCGTAGAGGTGATGCGTCGCTTCGCTCTGGTTGTTGAGTTCGAGCGTCTTGATGTAGATGTTCAGCAGGTCGCGGATGTCTTTTTCTCCTTGCTCATCCACGGGCATGATGTCGACCGTGGCCCCCGGCGCGAGGCGGCGGCGGATAGCGTCGACCGTCAGGTTCATCTCGGGTTGGATGCGCTGGTAGATCACGCCGCCGGTCATGCCCGCGCAGATCCACGGCCCGGGGTCGCCCAGCACGAGGGCACGCCCGCTGGTCATGTACTCGAAGGCATAACCCTTGAGGTTGGCGCGTGCAGCCAGCCCGCCCAGCTCATCGTTCAGCGGGGTCTTGACTTCACCGCCGAAGATTACGTCAGCGCCGCTCATGCGGATGCAAGCGCGCGTGTCGGCGTTGCCTTGAACGATGAATAGGCCACCTTGTGCGCCGTAGGCAAAGCTCTTGCCAACGCTGCCGTCCAAGCGTGCGCCGTTGTGGTTCAAGCCTTTGAGGATGGTGATCCGGCCGCCCTTTGCGCCTTTGGCCACACCATCCTGTGCGCCACCCTCCACCACGATGTTGAGCGGCTCATCGATGAACGCGCCCAGCCCGTTGCCGGGCACTGCTGAGTTGCTGAACGAGAGGTTGATGGCCTCGATTTGATCGCTCGCGGGGATTTCACCGCGCTTGAGCGCGCCATTGAGATGCGTGCCGAGGGCACGATCCATCGCCATGACCTGATCATCGTCGTAGGTCAGCTCATACTCACCGCGGCGGACGTATTCCTTGATCACCTCGGTGATCTGGCGGCTGACGGTGTTGCGCGGGCGAGAGAGGCGGCGGCCGCCGGGCTGCGCGGGCTTCTTGGGGGTTTTAGGGGCTGGTTTGAGCAGCTGCGACAGGTCGATGCGATCGTGCATGGCGGATTGCTCCAGCAGGTCAGCACGGCCGACTAACTCTTGCGGGTTCGTCGCGCCCAGCTTAGCCGTAAGTTGGCGCACTTCCTCTGCGAGCATATTGAACACCGTCACGATAGCATCGGCTGAGCCGCGCTCCTCAAACGGGCGGAAGGACTTAAAGCCCTTCAGTTCGGCCTCCTCACGGGTCTTGACGTGCGTCGTGATGCCCACGTGGCACGTGCCATCCTGACAGCCGCGACAGATCGTACAGCCAACCGCGACCATCGCCAACGTGCCGAAGCCAACACGGTTCGCGCCGAGGCAGATCATCTTCACAGCATCGCGCCCACTTTTCATGCCACCGTCCGCCCAGATTTCGACGCCATCGCGCAGGCCGCTCTCAAGCAGGGCACGATGCGCCAGCCACACGCCGATTTCTGCTGGCAGGCCCACATGGCGCAGAGCATGGGCGCGGGCCGCGCCGGTGCCGCCGGTGTAGCCGGTGATGGTGATGATGTCAGCCCCGGCTTTGGCCACGCCCACCGCGATGATGCCCACGCCCGGCACAACGGGGATCTTTACCGAGACTCTCGCCAGCGGGTTGGCCGTCTTCAGCTCGTCGATGAGCTGAGCGAGGTCTTCAATGCTGTAAAGGTCGTGGTTGTTGCTAGGCGAGATCAAGTCAACGCCGGGGGTCGTCCCGCGTGAGGCGGCGACCTGCTCCGTCACTTTGAAGCCGGGCAGGTGACCACCCTCGCCGGGCTTGGCCCCTTGGCCAATTTTGATTTCAATATAATCGCACGAGTTCAAGAAGCCGATGTTAACGCCGAAGCGAGCAGAGGCAACCTGCTGGCCGCGGTTGCGGGGGTATTTGCCCATCACGTCGGCCATCTCACCCCCTTCACCGTTGATGCAGATGGTGTTGAGCTTGTAGGCAGCCTCGGCGTAGGCTTTGTAGGCCAACTCGCCTTGTGAACCGTAGGACATGGCGCTGATGATGAGCGGCATGCTGTGGTTGCCGATGCGCAGGTCAACCGCCTCGGGGGAGATAGGCTTGCTGCTCTCCTTGAGGTGGATGACGTGATTGATCGTGACCGGGATCTTGTTCTCCAGCTCTTGCAGTTCTGCGGAGTATTCTTCGAGCGTCTTTTCGCCCAGCGCGACATCTTCGATCTTCTTCCACATCTTGGGGTAGAGACGATCGGGGTTGACGAGGCGGGCTTTGGTCTCTCCGCGCAGGTCGGCGGCACGTTCTTCAGCGTCACTGCGCAGCATGCCCCACGTGAGGCCACGGCCTTCGCTGCCGAAGTAGTTCGGCGTGTCGAACACGCTGGCGACGCCCTTGCTGAGGCCGATGCTGCTGAAGCTGTGGCCATAGCCGCGCAGCTCATGACAGCCGATGGTCGAGGTGACTTTTTGCAGGCCCAGCGTCAGCGCTTTGATGACGTTGCACATGACCTTGTAGCTCTCCTCATCGGAGGGAGAGCTGCTGCCACCTTTGGGCGCGATGCCGACGGCGGCGGCGTAGAGCGCGTAGGGGTTGACGGCGTTCGCGCCAAAGCTGATGGCCATGGCGATGTCGTGCAGGTCGCGCATTGCGCCGGAGCGCAGCACGATCCCTGTTAAGCGGCGCAGGTTGACTTCGCTGTCGTGCAGGCGCAGGGCGCGATCCACCGCCGCCACCACAAGCAGCGGGTCGAGCCAGAGGCGTGTGCCGTCGATCACATCACTGTCGTCGAGCAGGATGCACTGCGCGCCTTGCTGCACACGGTGAACGGCTTCCTGCGCGATGCGCTCTAGTGCGGTCTCGAGGTTCTCATCCATGGCCGCGCTCATCTGAAGCATGACCAGACGATCCCCGAACACCTCGAAAAGCTGCTCAATCGCCAGTGTGCCGAACTTATCGGCTACGCGCTGCATGACCTCTGCACTGCCGATGGCGGCGTGCCCGCCCACGAGGAAGGGGGTCTCGATCTGGACGAGGAGATCACCCTCTTGGCGCGGCTTGGCGATGTGAGGACGCACGCCGATCACCATGCGCGTGCTGAATTGTGAGGCTTCGCGCTCGCGGTCGATAGCCGGGTTGGTCACGACGGCGACGGTCTCTTTAAAGTAATCTGCGATGTTGACGCGCGTGTGGCTCATGGCCGCCAGCGGCCCATCCCAGCCGAGTGAGCCGATCTGCTCTTTGCCAGTCTCCGCCAGCGTCTCTACAAGGCTGAGGTGATACCGTTCCCAACCGAACGCTGCCATAGCCGCTGTGTTGAGCTTGATCTCGCGCTGACGCCACGGCACGCTTGCTGCGATATTGGGTCGCCAATCGCTCTTGGGGGCCTCGGCGACGGCCACAGGAGCGGCAGCGGCCAACTGCCGTACTTCGCTCGTGGAGACTTTGCTCGGTTTGCCGTTGCCGAAGCTCATCGGGAACTGGCCAGTGCTGCGCGGGTCGGGCGTGCTCATTGCCCAGATGCT
>JBDNCV010000229.1:0-4068 GCA_046719465.1 Anaerolinea sp. | reverse complement strand
CAGTGCACGGCCCGGCGATCATCGGCGAGGACTGCGTGATTGAGAACAGCTACATCGGGCCGTTCACCAGCATTTACCACCACACGACGATCCGCAACTGTGAGATCGTGCGAAGCATTGTGCTGGAACACAGCAGCCTGACTGACATCCAAGCAATGATCCGTGACAGCTTAATCGGGCGTAAGGCGACGATCAAACGCAATGATCAGCGCCCCACCGGCTTGAAGCTCAACCTTGCGGATAACAGCACCCTCAGCATCTGAAACAGGATAAGCCTACTATGCAGAACACCAGCCATATCAAGCTCATCGCGCTCGACCTCGACGGCACGCTGCTCACCAGCCAGCACCAGATCACTGCCCGCGCCCGCAAGGCGATCAATGCGGCGCAGGCGCTTGGCATTCGCGTTCTGTTAGCAACCGGCAAGACGTATTTCTCGGCGCGGCAGTTGGTGAGCGAACTCAAGCTGACGACGCCTTCTGTGTTTGTGCAGGGCACGCTCATCTACAACCCCGACGGCACGATTCGCCATCAAGTGACGCTGCCACCGGACGTGCTGCGCCGCATTGTGCCCTTTGCGGAAGCGCGCGGCGCTTGCGTCTCCGCCTACAGCGGCGAATCCATCCTTATACGCCAGCCAGACGCACGCGCCGATCTCACACGGTTTCATGAGCCAGCGCCCAAGGTGGTCGGATCATTGATAAACGCGATGAACACATATCCGATCAACAAGCTGATCATCGCCACCGATGAGCCGCGCCAGACGAAGGCGCTGCTGTGGCAGGCTCAGCAGATGCTCGGCACGAGTGTTGCGCTTACCATGTCGGCGGTGCAGAATCAGTTCGAAATTTTGCCGCGCGATGTGAGCAAGGGGCGGTCGGTTGTTTGGGTAGCGCGCGAATTGGGCATCGATTTGAACCACGTGATGGCCATCGGCGATGCAGAGAACGACCGCGATATGATCGAACTGGTGGGGCTGGGGATTGCGATGGGCAATGCGCCAGAAAGCTTGAAGGCTGCCGCGCGCTATGTGACCGCAGCGAACGACGAGGACGGTGTGGCCGAGGCGCTCGAGAAGTTCGTGCTGCCCAAGCCTGCTGCGGTCGAAACGCCCGCGCCTGCTGTGGCCCGCGTGGAAGACACCGAGGAGGATAATGACGATGCGTAATATCATGGTGACCGGCGGCGCAGGTTTCATCGGCAGCGCGTTCGTGCGCCATATGGTGCAAACATACCCGCACTATAACATCGTCACATTTGACAAGCTGACCTATGCGGGCAATCTAGAGAACATCCTGACGGTCAAAGATGCTCCGAATCATCGCTTCGTGCAGGGAGACATCGCCGACCGCGAGGCCGTTGGCGCGACCATTCAAACCCATGAGATCGACACGATCGTAAACTTCGCCGCCGAGACGCACGTCGACCGCAGCATCCTTGACCCCGACGCATTCCTGCGCACCAATGTTTTCGGGGTGTATGTGCTGCTGGAGCAGGCGCGGCTTGCCGGCATCGGACGCTTTCTCCACGTCTCGACCGATGAGGTCTACGGCGACGTGGAGCAGGGGTACAGCGTCGAATCTGACCCGTTCCTGCCCAACTCGCCGTATGCTGCTGCCAAAGCCGGCGGCGAGCTGATGGTGCGCAGCTACCACGTCACCTATGGGATGGACACCGTCGTTACACGCGGCAGCAACACCTACGGCGTGTATCAATATCCGGAAAAGCTCATCCCGTTGTTCATCACCGAGGCGCTGGAAGATCGCCCGCTGCCGGTGTATGGGGACGGCATGCAGATCCGCGATTGGTTGTATGTGGACGATCACGCGCGCGGGGTGGATGTGGTGCTGCACCACGGGGCGTCAGGCGAGGCGTACAACTTGGCTGGGGAGGAACTGCGCTACAACATTGACATCGTGCGCCAACTGCTGGCGCTGCTGGGCAAACCGGAGAGCTTGATCCGCTATGTGCCGGATCGCCCGGGCCATGATCGCCGCTATGCGATGGATGCGGCCAAGGCGCGCGCGCTGGGCTGGGAGCGGCAGCACACGTTGGCGACAGGCCTGCCCCTCACGGTTGAATGGTATCAAAACAACGCGTGGTGGTGGCGCAAAATAAAGACAGGGGAGTACCTAGAGTACTACAGGCAGCAGTATGCAGCTCGGTTAGCGTCGGCACAGAATCAGGCGTGAGCCGCAGCCGCTGGTTTGCGGTTGACTTTCGCAAGGATGTACATGCGATTTGGCGCTTGCCTAGACAGCTCCATCACTTCCTGCACGACGTAGACGCCACCCTCGATGTGAACAACATCACCTACGCGCGGCATCGTGTCGCGGGTGCGGATAATGCCCGGTGTCTCTTCGTCCCCGATTACGTAGCTGACTTTGTATTGCATAGCGTATTATTCATACTTCAGCGATCATTAAAATTATAGCACATCATAACGATTTTAGTATAGTAAGACGCATCAAAACCCTTAAGCTTGATTTTAAACTTAGAGAAAAACACTTTTGTTCATAGACTGCTCATAAATTATCTTACGCACTTTTTACCCAGAGATTCTAAGATGCTTATCAAGCGCGTTGGGCCTAAGCAAGGAACCACGCCCATAAGCGCAAAGGACAAGAAATGAGCACAAACGAAGAACTAGAAAAGCTCCTCGCACAGTTGATTGACGCCAATGGGGCGGTGGACGAGGAAGAAGAACAAGGCGAAGCCAACAGCACACGCATCTTGCCTGTGCTGCCGCTGCGCGGTCTTGTGGTGTTCCCACAAACGGCCATTCCCCTGACGGTCGGCCAAGCACGCAGCATCAAGCTCGTGGATGATGCAGTCGCAGGGGATCGGTTGGTTGCATTGGTGACGGCCCACAACCCTGAGCTTGAGCGCCCCGGGCCGGAGGACGTGTACCGTGTCGGCACGCTGGCCTCGATTCATCGCTTGTTCCGCTCGGCAGACGGCACGATTCGACTGCTCGTGCAGGGGCTGCGCCGCATCCGCATTGAGGAGTTCGTCTCGGATGAGCCGTACCTGCGCGGGCGCGTCGTGGAACTGCCTGAGAAGGTGCAAGATGATATCGAAATTGAGGCGCTGGTGCGCAGCGTGCACGACAAGTTCCGTGAGATGGCCGAACTTGCCAACAACCTGCCGGGTGAGTTGGTCAACTCCGCGCTTTCGAACGACGACCCGCTTGAGATGGCGTACTCAGTGGCCACGTTCGTCCGGCTGAGCTTGGAACGCGCGCAGAAGCTGCTTGAGACGGACGAGCTGCGCGCCAAGCTTGTGATGCTGCTGGAGCATCTGAGCAAAGAAGTCGAAGTGCTGCAAATTGGTCGGCGCATTCAAAGTGAGGCGCAGACCGAGATGGAAAAAACCCAGCGCGAATACTTCCTGCGGGAGCAGCTTAAAGCTATCCAGCGCGAGCTTAACGACGGTGGGGAACTCGAAGAGATCGAAGAGTATCGCCAGAAGATCGAAGCGGCGGGCATGACCGAAGAGGCGCACAAAGAAGCGCTGCGGGAGCTGAGCCGCTTGGAGAAGCTCAACTCGGCCAGCGCCGAGTATGGCGTGATTCGTACCTACTTGGATTGGATCGTCGGGCTGCCGTGGAATAAGCGCACCGAGGACAACCTCGACATCAACCACGCACGCGCCATCCTGAACGAAGATCATTACGGGCTGCAAGACATTAAAGAGCGCATCCTTGAGTTCCTCGCGGTGCGCAAGCTGCGGGCTGAACGGCACGAGGAGCTGCAAGAGGCGTTCGCGGATCGTGTGCGGCGGGAGCGCTCTGGCGCGATTCTGTTGTTCGTGGGGCCGCCGGGCGTCGGCAAGACTTCGCTGGGCGCGTCGATTGCGCGGGCGATGGGGCGTAAGTTCATCCGCATGTCGCTGGGCGGCATCCGCGATGAGGCGGAGATTCGCGGCTTCCGGCGCACGTACATCGGCGCGATGCCCGGGCGCATCATCCAGACGCTGCGCCGCGCTGAATCACGCAACCCGTTGATCATGCTGGACGAGATCGACAAGCTGGGGCGGGATTATCGCGGGGATCCGGCGTCGGCGCTG
>JBDNCV010000228.1:0-4145 GCA_046719465.1 Anaerolinea sp. | reverse complement strand
CGGTCTACGTGCTTTACAGCAACGGGCTGATGACCAAGCACTTTCAGGGGCGACCTGACCCGTTCGCGTTCGCGGGCTTCCCTGGCGCATGGCCACTGTTGAACGCCGGACGCTAAAGCATCCGGCTGCCACACGCCCCCTGAAGGGGGCTTCAGCCCCCGCGCGCTAGCCAGAGGCTTGAGCCTCTGGCGCACGACCACCGTTGAACGCCGGACGCTAAAGCATCCGGCTGCCACGCGCCCCCTGAAGGGGGCTTCAGCCCCCGCGCGCTAGCCAGAGGCTTCAGCCTCTGGCGCACGACCACCGTTGAATGGCCTCGCTTGAAACGTTGAGCCGAGCCGTGACAGTGTTCACCACGCAGCCCCCTACGGCACGATCCCTACGTTGAGGATTTCCGCCAGCAGCATGCGATATTCTACCGGCATGAAGCCATCCTCGCTTTGGATCGTGCGCGAGCGCGTGCCGCGGTCGATCCGCAGTTGGTATTTGCGGTTGCGCGTCTCGGCAAGGCTGATGAAGTTGGCGTTGAGGCCGAAGAAGTTGAGCGCGTCGATCAAGCGGTCAATTTCCATAACGCGGGCTTGGCTGATGCGCCCCACTACGCCGTTGCGAACGAAGCTGCCATCCTGCCGCACGATCAGCTCGATGCGCTCCGTCCCCGGCTCGCCGCCGTAGACGAACAGCTCGATCTGGTCAAAGACCAAGTCCACGTCGGGGTCTTCCGTGGCCGAGGCGACGCTGAGTTCATCCGGGCCGGGCAGCGTGGCGAGGATTTCAGGGTCTTCATCGACCGGCGCGCGGGTGACGATCACGAAGGCGGGCGCGGTGGCTTCCGCGGCGGGGCCGCCGGAAGCATCTGTCGCGGGGTCGCTCGGCGCGTCGGGCAGCGCGGCTTGGGGCGGCGTGTCGGCATTGTTGCCGCCGCATGCCGCCAGCGTCAGTATCAAGAGAAGGATGAGTGTCCCGCGCATCATCATGATGGTTCCCCCTTGCTTCGCACGTCTATCATAGCATGAACGCACAGCGCGCGTTGTCAGGCTTTTGTCGGGTTCATATCTTGAGCTGATGCGCGTGGCGCACAAAGTCGAGGCTGCGCAGCTCGGCCATGACGTCATCAGGCACAGCCTCATCCAGCGTGAGGACGGTGAGCGTGTTGCCGCCCGGCTCGGTGCGGCCGGTGTGCCAGCTGGCGATGTTCACGTTGCGCTCGGAAAGCAGCGTGCCGACGCGCCCGATCACGCCCGGGCGGTCGTAGCTGCCCATCAGCAGCAGATAACCCTGCGGGATGAAGTTCATGCGGTACTGGTTGATGCGGACGATGTGCGGCTCGCGCTTGTCCAGCAGCGTGCCGGTGATGGTGATAGTTTCGCCGTCCTCCAGCGTGACGGCGCACGTCACCGTGTTGGAGTATTCGCCGCTGGGCAGCTTCTTCGTCTGGGTGACGCGCCACCCGCGCTCCGCTGCCAGCAGCGGGGCGTTCACCGCGCTCACCCGCTCCCCCATGATCGGCAGCAGCAGCCCTTGCAGCAGCCCAACCGTGATCGGCTTGATCAAGCCAGCGAGGTCATCGCCGTTGGTCTGCACCGCTACCGTTTGAATCGGATGCCGCGCCAGCGTGAAGACCACGCTGCCCATGCAGCGCGCCAAGTGCATCAACGGGCGGATCGTCTCATAGTCCACGCCGGGCAGCAGCGGCAAGTTGACCACGTTGCGATAATCTACATCGCGCAGCGCGTCCAACACCTGCTGCACGACGCGCGTCGAGACGTCCTGCATCGCCTCCACGGTGTTATCGCCGATGTTGGGGGTGTGGATGATGTTCTCTAACCCGATGAGCGGCGAGTTATAGGGCGGCGTCTCGCGGTAGACATCGACCGCCGCGCCCGCCACGTGCCCGCTGCGCAGCGCCTCGGCCAGCGCCTGCTCGTCGATGAGGCTGCCGTGCGCCGTGTTGATGAGGTAGACGCCCGGCTTCATCTGCGCGATGAAATCAGCGTTGACCATGTTCTGCGTCTCGCGCGTGCTGGGGGTGTGCAGCGTCACAATGTCGCTTTCCGCCAGCAGATCACGCAGCGACACCAGCTGGATCCGCGTATCGGTCACCAGCTCGTCGCTGATGTAGGGGTCATAGGCCAGCACGTTCATCCCAAACGCCAAGCAGCGCAGCGCCACAAGGCTGCCGACGCGCCCCAACCCGATGATCCCGACTGTCTTGCCCATCATCTGGATGCCGGCCTGCCGCGAGCGATCCAACAGCCACAGCCCGCGCCGCATGATGTCGTGAGCGCTGACGAGCCGCCGCGCCAGCGCCAGCATGAGCGCCATCGTGTGCTCGCCAGCGGCGACGGCGCTCGCCCCGGGCGTGTTCATGACGAGGATGCCGCGCTCGGTGGCGGCCTGCATGTCGATGTTGTTCACGTTGATCGACACGCACGCGATGAGCTTCAAGTGTGGGGCCATCGCTATCAAGGATGCGTCGATGACTAGATCGCTGCGAATGATGAGGGCATGCGTTTGTGCGAGGTGCGCTTTGATGGCGGGCAAGTTGGGGGCCACCACCGTCACGCGCGCGTCCTCGGCTTGTTTGAGCAGCTCAAGGCTGGGCGAGGTTAAGTCTGTGGCGACCAAAATGTTAAACACTGCGCAGCCGTCCTTCTTTGAGCGCGCCTAACACCTCATAGAGCGACTCGTAGACGTGCGGCGTGATGCCGTGGAACTTGTCGGGCGTGCTGTGGTAATCCGGCACGACAGCGCAGGTCATGCCCGCCGCCACCGCCGCGCGCGCCCCGTTCGGGCTGTCCTCCAGCGCAAGGCAGCGCTGCGGGTTGACTTGCAGCTGCTCACAGGCGTAGAGGTAGACATCGGGCGCAGGCTTGCCTTGTTCCACATCGTCGGCGCTGTAGAGGTGGGTGATCGTGTTGGCCCAGCCCTGCGCCTGCACCACCGCCTCAATCACGCGCATCGGCGATGAGGACGCAATGCAGAACGGCACGCCCAACGACGCAGCGTAGTCGATCATCTCCTGCGCGCCCGGCTTGCGCTCGATCAAGTCAATGTAGGCGATCAAGCCGTCCTCCAGCTCCCTCACCAGCGCTTCGACCGTCTCGTTCAGCCCGTAGAACTCAATCAAGCGCTCAAAGAACTCGTCCAACCGCAGGCCGATCACCTTCTCGCGCACAGCGTCGTCATAGACCAGCCCGCGCCGCTCGAACAGCTCCGTCTCAACGCGCTGCCAGATGATCTCGCTGTCGACCAGCGTGCCGTCCATATCAAAGACAATGCCTTCAAACACCGTTCAACTCTCCTCTGAGGGGGCAAATAAGCTCAAGAAGGCCTCCCGCTTTTCAGGGTCGCGGAAGATGACGCGCGATTGACGGATGTGCTCAAGGCCGCGCTCGAACACGGCTTGGTGCGCCGTCCCACGGACGCGGTCATAACCCACGCGCCCCGCCGCCAGCGGCAGGATCGGCGCGAGCGAGGCCGACTCCACAAAGATCTCGCTCTCGCGCCGGACGCGCTCCCGCGCGACCACCCCGCCAAACCCCACGAACAGATCAACGTGGGGCTTGGTCGCCAAGTCGGACGAACCATCACCGATCATCATACGGCGGCCGCTCCGCCCGCGGCTCAAGTCGTCGATGATCTGCGTCTTGCCGCTGCTCTCGGTGAGCGGGCCTTCCACGTACTCTAGGTAGGTCTTTTGCTGCTGAGCCTGCGGCTCATGGTAGCGCCACCACTCACCCGACAGCTCGTTGTACTCCAGCTCCACCGCGCGGATATGGTCAGGCGCGACGCCCAAACGCCGCCCAAAGCCGCGCACCGCGTCCACCAGCCCACCGCTGATGATGAAGACTTCCTTGCCGAGGAATTGCAGCGCGTGGATGACCTCTTGCGCATCGGGGACGATCGTTCGCGCGTAGAGGTCTTCAACGGCTTTCAACTGCGCCAGCGTCGGGCGGATAGCTTTCAAGCGCTTGCCATACACCTCGGAGAGGTCAAGCTCGCCGTTCATCGCTTTGTCGGTCAGCACGCTGACGCGCAGTTCCTTCCCTTTGAGGCGCGCCAGCTCGTCAATGCCCTCAATCGTCGAGAGCGTGCTGTCACAATCAAAGAAAATCAGATCGCAGGTTTTCCAACGTGGGGTC
>JBDNCV010000227.1:0-4200 GCA_046719465.1 Anaerolinea sp. | reverse complement strand
ATCTTCAGCTCAAAGCGCACTTGATCGTTGCCCTTGCCGGTGCAGCCGTGCGCGATGGCGTCTGCCCCCTCCTGCTCCGCAATCTCCACGAGATGCTTGGCGATTAACGGGCGCGCAAACGACGTGCCCAGCAGGTACTCCCGTTCGTAGACTGCGCCAGCCTGCATCGTGGGGAACACAAAATCCCGCAGGAACTCCTCCCGCAGGTCGCGGATGTAGAGCTTGCTCGCGCCGGACTTAAGCGCCTTCTCTTCCAGCCCGTCAAGTTCTTCCTCTTGGCCGATGTCAGCGGTAAAGCACACCACCTCACACTGATAATTATTGCGCAGCCACGGCACAATGACCGACGTATCAAGGCCGCCGCTGTATGCCAGCACGACCTTCTTCACGTTTGCACGCTTCGACATGCAAATTTCTCCTGAGGCATCTGATTGAGCAGCATGAGTGTAGCGCAGACCCTGCCGCTTAAACAGTTGTTAAATTTGTACAATTGGCTTGTGCACAATGGCTTTTCACGGGCGTAGGTCGCAAACGGTCTGCCCCGCTGCGCAGCGCCCCAGCACGCGCTCCCCATCCAACACTTGGAAGTCGCCACTCGCCCAGAACTGCCGCGACGCGGGCACGACCACCCACCCGTGGCGGAAGCGGCACGTCTCCGGCTTGGGTAAGTTGCTCACGCCGACTGCCCACACCTGCAAGCAGTCCCCCCCGGGGATCGCCTCCAGCGGGCGGGACAGCTCCGGCGTGCGCCATGCGCTAGCGCTGAAGCGTCCGTTTGGCCCCGCAAACACATAACCGCTGACGTCCAGCGAGTTCCCAGTCAAGTTTTGCAGCGTCACCCCATCCTCACTGATGAGCAGGCGCACCACCCCCGCGTTGACCACCGCGCTCGATGGCATCGATGGCGTGGACGTTGGCAGCGCCACGCCCGCCCCCAGCAGCGAGACATCGCACACCGTCGGCAAGTTGGGGTTTACGCTGCACTGCCCAATCACCGCCCCGTCGCGCTCCACACGGAACGTATCCACGTCAACCCAGAACGCCGCAGGCTCTGTCACAACGATCCAACTGTGGCGCACGCCGCACTGTGCTGGGCGTGGCAGCACTTGGTTGACGCTGGTGCTCCACACTTGCAAGCAGTCCAACACGGGGAACGCCGTCAGCGGCGCAGTCAAGAAGCCGTTGTCAAAGCGCGTCAGCGGCAAGCTCCCGCGCTCCGATACCAACACGACATCGCTGAGGTCAACGTCACCTGCCCCCGTGGCTTGAATCGTCACCGTCTCTTGTGAGATAAACAGTCGCAGACCAGCCTGCGGCTGAGGCGGCACAACGGTCACGGCCAGCGTTGGGCGCGGTGGTGGCGTCACCGAAAGGCGCAGATCTAGCGTGGCAGTCGGCAGCGGCGCAGCCAGCGTAAGGACGAGCGGGTCGCGCGTTGGCAGCGGCGCAGCAGTGCTGAACGCAGTCGCAGTGGCGGCTGTGGTGGGCGTTTCTAGTATGGCAGTCGGCTCCCACAGAGCAGCCGTCGCGCTCGGTGGTGGGGTCAGTGTGGGCGCAGGGGTGCTAAAGTCAACTCGCCGCCCCAAAAGCAGCGTGTAGTACACCGTGCCGCTGTCATCGCGCGCGAATGCAAAGCCCACTTCTTGATATTCAGGATTCAGCAAGTTGGCGCTGTTGGCTTCATTCTGCTGCCATTGGCTGACGGTGTTCTGCGCCGACAAGTCCGCCCGCGCGAGGACGTTCTGCGCGCCCGTCACCATCACATAGCCAGCACGCGCCGCCCGCTCCCAAAACTGCGTGCCATCGCTGCCCACGTGGGAGAGCGCCCCCTGCCGCGCCATGTCGCGGCTGTGGTCAAGCGCTGCCACGGCAAGCTGCTCGTTCCAAAAGAGCGGTGGCACACCGGCGGCGCTTCGTGCCGCGTTGATCAGGCGTACCACCTCATTGCTGATCGTATCCTGCGCTGCCAGTTGCCCTGCCCACAACGCCATTAGCAGGAACAGAAGGCTCCATCGCAACATACCTTTGCCTTTCTTCATGCCTCTCCATTATACTGGAGGCTGTTAGCACGTTTCGAACGCATTCGTTACAATCTCTTAAACATTTGCGCAGAAACCACATCACACAGAGGCAAAGTCTACCTGATGAACGACTCCTACGTAACCAGCAGCGCCCTGCTCGCCAAGCGCGATGAGAAAGCCATCCCACATCTTCAGCAGTATGCGCCCGTATGGATTATCGACGAAAAGCTCTTTCTTGAGGAAGATGCAGTTCAGTTCAACGTGATGTTCTATCATGCCGGCTACGGGTGGGTCAGCCGTCGCTATCGCTACGACGGGTTCAACAACACCCTGTATCACAAGGGGCAAACCCTGCTGGATGAGGATGAAGCGCTGGAACTCTCGCTCAAAGAGCCGTACATCCGTCCAGTGGCGGCGGCAGACGTGCCGAACGCATACGGCGGCTAACGACGTCCGCGCGCTAGCTCGTTAAACACGGCGAGAAGCTGATCTGCCACGTGCGACCACGCATAGGACTGCGCGGCGCGGGCAGCGTTTTGTGCAAGTCGTTCGCGTGTCGCTGCGTCCGTCAACAAAGCGCGGATGCGGCTTGCAATCGCCTCGGCGTTGCGCACCGGCACGTGGTAGCCGGTCTCTCCGTCGCGCACCAAGTGCGACAACCCGCCCACGTTCGAGGCGATGACAGGCGTTCCGCTGGCCATCGCCTCGAGCGCCACCATGCCGAACGACTCATACTCTGAGGGCATCAATACCGCCGAGGCCGCGGCGTAGTACACCGGCAGCTCCTCACGATCTTTCGCGCCGACGAACCGCACCGCATCATCCAACCCCAACGTGTGGGCGAGCGCCTTCAACGCGTCCATGTCGGGGTCTTTGGCTTTCGGGTTCCCGCCCACGATGGCAAAGCACAGGTTGGCGTACAGCTCCGGCTCTTCCCGCTTGAGAATGGCCAGCGCTTCCAACACGCTGTCGACCGCTTTGAGCGGCTCAATGCGCCCCACGAACAGCAGCAGGTGGCAGCGCTCAAAGCCGAGGCTGCGGCGCAGTTCCTCCTTGTTGGTCGGTTGGAAGCGCCCTACATCCACCCCGGGCGGGATCACCACGATCCGCTTGGGCCGCGCGCGATACAGCCACAGCAGTTGGCTTTGCTCCGCTGGGGTCGCGGCGACGATGCGATCCGCCTTCTCAACGATCAACATCTCGGATTGGATGCGTTGATTGTCCCGTGCAGCGGTTTGCAGCGTGCGCGTGCGCTCTTTCATCTGCCCCAGCGTGTGGAACATCTGCACAAATGGGATCCCCCACGCCTCACGCAGTTTGAGCGCTACCAACCCGCTCAGCCAATAGTGACTGTAGATAAGGTCATAAGTTACATTTTGCAGCGTGCTGAACGCGATCAAGCGCGCCGCAAACTGCGATAGATACGGCACAAGGTCGTCAGGCGGCAGCGGCTCCACCGGCCCTGCCGTCAAATACACCACGCGCACCCGTGGCCCGATGCGCAGGTCAACGTCTGGCTCATCGCTGCTGCTGCGCCGCGTGAAGATGTCCACGTCATAGCCGCGGCGGCCCAGTTCCGCCGCCAGCTCACGGATGTAGACGTTCATCCCGCCTGTTTTTTTGCCCCCCATCGGGGCCAGCGGGCTAGTGTGCACACAGATCATCGCAATTCGCTGTAGGGGCATCCCGCAGTCCTCGTTAGCTCCGGATAGCTTCAACGCGGTAGACCACGGTATCGCGGCCGCCCATCTGATACTTGTAAGTCTCGTTGCCCCGCAAGAAGTTAAAGGTGCGCTTGCGGTGCTCAATCGCCCATTCGATCAAGTGCGCCAGCAGGACAATCCCCGGGCTGAGCGCGCCATAGCGGTCTGGCCGCAACCCAGAGTTGTACACCAAGATGTGGTCGTCATAGTCGAAGTTCAAGTAGGCTGCAATCGGTTCATCGTCGTAGGTCTGAAAGGCAAGCTGAAGCCAGCCCTTTTCCATCGCCACCGGCATGAAAGAGCGGAAGAACGCCACATGCTGCGGATTTTGTAGGAATGCTGCCTTTTCAGGGTGGCTAGCAGCCATCAGGCCGAGGAACTTTTCAAGCTCAGCGCTGAGATCATGCTGCGCGCCCACGATATACCAGCCCAGCCCATCCGCCGCCTCGGCACGGCGCAGCTTACGGCGCAGTTCA
>JBDNCV010000226.1:0-4361 GCA_046719465.1 Anaerolinea sp. | reverse complement strand
ATCAGCGTGACCTTGCAGCGCATCGCGGATGCGTCCATGTTGGGGCCGGACGGGCAGCCCCTGCCCAGCGCAGGCGGGCGCGGCAGCGGCATGAGCGAGCCTGATCCGTCGCTCAGCCCCACGCCCTCGTCGAACGGCAGCGCTGACGACTGCGGCCCCGACGCGCTGCGCGACAGCCGCGGCGTCTGGTCGTTCCAAGTGCCGGATGACGTGCGGGCACAGGCCACCTATGGCAGCGTCCTCGGCTTTGAGCTGCGCCTGCTGAGCGACAACGGGGCTTCCACGCTGGTTGACTTGGAAGTTGTCGCCAACAATCGTGCCGTGCTCTACGGCAGCACCTTCGGCGAGCTGAAAGACACGCGCTGGCTGACCTTCCGCATCCCGTTGACCGAAACCGCCCTGCTCGAGAACTACCTGCTGCGCGTTGGACAGTTGTCGATGCAGTTCAACCTCCGCAGCGGGATTGACCAGATGCTGGTCGGTGGCCAGCTGACGGGCGCAAACACCGTCTGCTTGCGCAATTGGCAGATCGAATAAGCGCCGGTTAAGATCGCTTTAAGCCTCGCCCTGCCCCCGTAAGGCCGACCGTCGGTGAGCGCGTCGGGAAGAGGCAAAGGTAAAGAAGGGGCAGGGCTTGCCCTGTCCATTGGTTTTAAACTACTTGTGGACACAGCAGGCTTGCCTTGTCCACGGTGGAATGCCTGCGGACGTATCCCTGCTTGGAGGCCGACATGAACACGATCACCATCATCAGCGATATTCACGGCAATCTGCCGGCGTTGGAGGCCGTGCTGGCGGACATCGACGCGCGCCCGCCCACGCCGATCTACTGCCTCGGCGATCTGGTCGGCTATGGCACGTGGCCGAACGAGGTTATCGAGATCATCCGTCAGCGCGACATCCCAACCATCATGGGCAACTACGATCAGGGGGTAGGGCACAGCAGCGACGACTGCGGCTGCGCCTACAAAACCGACGTGGAGCGCCGCCGCGGCGAGCTGTCCATCGCGTGGACGAACGCCCACACCACCGACGACCACAAAGCCTACCTGCGCGCGCTGCCGATGACGCGCCCTGTCCAAGTGGGCGATCTAACCGTGCTGCTGGTGCATGGCAGCCCGCGCAAGGTCAATGAGTATATGTTCGAAGATCGCGCTGATGACTACTTCGAACGGCTGTTTGAAGGAACCAACGCCGATGTGATGGTCTGCGGGCATACGCACCTGCCGTATCACAAGGTGCTGCCGAGTGGGCGGCATGTGATCAACGCGGGCAGCGTCGGCAAGCCTAAAGATCATGACCCGCGCGCGGGCTACATCGTGCTGACGGCGCACGGGCGCGACCTGAACGTGGAGTTTGTGCGCGTCCCCTATGACGTGGAGCGGGCGGCGCAGGCCATAGAAGCCACCCCCGAAGACGGCGGGATGCCGCACCCTTACGCTCAAATGCTGCGCGAGGGCGCGGGCTAATCGACGCGGCGGCGCAGCCCCAACCAGCCGAGCACACGCTGAATCTGCCACACGAGGCCGCTGAGCAGCATCTGCACCGTGAACAGGCGGCTCATGCGGGCGATGTCGAGGCTCTGGGCAAGGCGGCGCGCCTCACGGTAGCCCTCATAGGCGCGGCGCGCCTGCCCGATCTGGGCGTGGGTCATGCCGAGGGCGGCGTGCGCCAACATCTGCTGGAAGGGGTTGTGATGTTCTTGCGCCAACGCCAACCAGTCCGCAGCAAACTTAGGCGCGTCGGCGCGGTCAGCGGGCGTGCCATGTTCGCTCAGCAAGTACGCCATCCAGCGCAGGTAAGCCATCATCAGCGGGGGATGCTCGGCCTCCACGGCCAGCTCGCGCAGGTGATCGACGGTGCGCAGGGCGGCATTGGGGTGGTCGCTGGCTTCCATGACGAGGTGGGCATGGGTGAGTGTTTCAAAGGCCAGCCAGCGCACGGCGAAGTGGTCGCGCCATTGATCGCCGGTGGCATACGCGCGCAGGATGCGCAGGTGTTCAGGCGTGTAGCGCGGCTGGTTCATCAAGATCGCTAGGGCGATCAACGGACGGTAGACGTTGTAATCGAGGCGCTTGCACAGCGTGAGCGTGTCGTCGAGGGCGTGATCAGCCTCTTTGGGGCGGCGCAGCGCGATCAGGGCCAGCCCACGCGCGAGGCCTGCCTCCGCCAGCGCCAGATTGTCGAAATGCTCGCGGGCGATCTTCAGCGCGTTATCAGCCCAGCTCAAGGCTTTTTCAGGGTTGTCCATCAACAGTTCAGCGCGCGCCACGCCCACGTAGGCCAGCGTCTCACCCTCCACATAGTGAACGCCGGTGGCCAGCGCCAGCGCCTGCTCGAGGTCGCTGCGGGCCTCGAGCGGGTCGAAGTAGCCCTCAAGCATGATGCGCGCCCGTTCGATGAGCGCGTCGGCCATGAGCGGGGCGTTGCCCAGCGCCTCAGCCTGCGCGTAGCTGCTCTCAGCGCCTGCCCGCGCCATGCGGAATCTGCCCGTCGCCCGCAGATGCCGCGCCACGCCGAGCGTCGCCGCCGCCTGCACCACCGCGTCGCCTTCCTTGCGCGCGACCGAGACGACTTGCGCGCTGAACTTGCCGAGGTCGGCAAAGTGTGCGCTGAGCCAATAATAGGTCATCTTGTTGCGAAACTGCGTGACGTAATCGTTCATGCGTGCGCTTGATTGTTGGGTATGATGATCATCATAGCGGAAAACCAACGTCATGGCACTAGCAGATTGTTAATAGGGACGGCTCATCGAGCCGTCCCCAGAGATGCGCGTGCCTAACGGAACTGCTCTTGCAGCGCGTTTAGGCGGTTTTGCGCGTCGGTGAGGGCGGCCACCGCCGTTTGCACCACCGGAAGCTGCGTATCGACGAGCTGGCGCAGGCGGTTGGTGTTGCAGCCCGTGTCAAAGGCCTGATAGCTGTTGCGGATGATGGTGAGCGCTTGGTTGATCGAATCGGCCAGCAGCACCAAGTCGGGCGCGATCTCGGCAGCAGCCGGGACGACGACGATGTCGCTCGGAATGAGCGGCGGCGGCATCTGCAAGCAGTCCGCGGTGGAGCCGCCCGCGACGTTCTGCCAATACACGCTGAGCAGGGTCGCCTTGCCACGCGGGCCGAGCATCTCATTCACCACGGTGGTCATCGCGCGAATCTGGATGCGCACGGCAGAGGCGTCGATGGTGGGCGTCGGCGTCGGCTCCACGGTCGGCTCAGGGGTGTTCGTGGGCACCAAAATCGCGGTCGGCGTGGCAGGCAGCACCACCCCCAACGTGGCAAAGATCGGCGCGACGCCGGCCAACGTCCGTTGGGCTTCGATCAACTCTTGGCTGAGCGCGAGGGCTTCTTGACGCGGGATGGCCTGCTGCGTGCGGCAGCTCTGCTGGAACGCGCTGCGCACACGGGCGATGATCGCCTCGGCGCTGTTGTAAGCGGCGACTGCCTCTTGAATGCCCGGGCGGGTCGTCAGGATGTCGGGCAGGGTGTATGGCGTGGTGGCGCTGAACACGAGCGAGCAGTCCTGCGGCTGCTGGCGCGTGATGGTGAGCATCTGGGCTTGCAGCACGCGGCTTTCCGCGTCCAGCGTGGCGTATAGGTCGCGGAATTGTTCGATGAGGACGACGGGATCGCTGCTGGTGGGGCTGGGCGGCGGCGTGATCACTGAGGCCGTCTGCGTCAGGCGCACTTCCAACGGGATGAGCGAGGGGTCGTTCATCGGGTTGGGGACGAGCGCCACCGTCACGCCGATCACCCCCATGGCCAGCAAGATCAAAACGAAGCTGAAGGCGCGCACTGCCCCCGCCGGGACGCGCGAAGGCCGCCCTAACCGGTTGTGCACGATGATGTCCGTCACGACTTCGACGGCCGCGCTGCGCAGGTCGTCGTCCCCGCTGTTGATCATCTCGCCCAGCGCTTTCAACATGCCGAGCGATTCACCGGCGGCTTGGCGAACAGCCTTGCTTTTGTCGCTCTTGTAGGCCTTCACAAGGTAGGGGATCGAGGTCGGCTCGCCATACTCCCCTAGCAAGCGGGCCGCCGCCGCGCGCTGACTGTCCTTGAACTTCTTGGGGGACATCATGATGGCGACTTGTTTCTTGACCCGCTTGTGGAACAGCTCCTCCCGCCGCGCGATCTCGGCATCGCTCAGGCCGTCGCCCATCCCTGCAATCAGTTCGTCGTTGTCACTCATAAGCCCCCGAGGCGCTGCGCCGAGTAAAGATGAAAGCAGCCTACGATTTATAACTATAATGCGAACTGGCGGCCTTCGCAAAAGAAGGCCTCACATCGGGAGTGTCTAAACCTAAACAGATGGTGAAGCCTCACCCCTGAATCCCCTCTCCCGCAGAGAGGGGACTTTTGCCC
>JBDNCV010000225.1:0-4377 GCA_046719465.1 Anaerolinea sp. | reverse complement strand
CAGTATTGAGCGCAAAGGTCTTTGCCGTCAGGCGAGTAGCCGCCAAAGTAGAGCAGCGGCCCGCCGTTCTGCTGATAGGGCTTGACGGGGTCGGTTGTGTCGAGCTTGAGGCGGTAGAACTCGCCTTCAAAGTCGATGTGGTCTTGCGTCCACGCTTGTTTGAGGATTTCGATCACCTCGCGTGAGCGCTGGTAGCGCGCCTTCGCGTCGAGCGTCTCGCCGGGCATGTCGGAGGAGATGATGTTAATCGTCAGACGGCCCTCGAGGATGTGATCGAGCGTGGCGATGGCGCGTGCCAGCATGGGCGGGTGCACCTCACCACAGCGCACGGCCGCCAGCAGATTGATGTTTTGGGTCATCGGGGCGACAGCCGCCGCAAACGTCAGCGTGTCCTGCCCCACTTGATAAGACGACGGGCACAAGATGTTGCGATAGCCGAGCCGGTCTGCCGTCAGCAGGATGTTGGAGGTGTGGGCAAACGTGCTCTTGAGCCGGTCGTCCGGCACGCCGAGGTATTCATAGTCGTCGCTGCACAGGGGGGCGAACCACGCCACCTCTGCCCCATCAAGATGAGCTGACCGCACTGCAACCATAGGTGAATGTCCTCTCTCCTAAAACGATGATCTATTCAGTGGGATTGTTGGCCTCGGGCAGGCTCGTCAGCGCGCGGTAGTCGCGGTTCCAGTAGACCAGCGGCGTCAAGTCCGGCTGTGGAACGTGCGTTGCCTGCACCTCGCCGATGTAGAGGGTGTGCGTGCCGGCGGTGTGACGGCTGTAGACGGTACAATCTAACCATGCCAGCGCATCGCGCAGGATGGGCGCGCCTGTTTTGGCCGTCGTCCAATCGCCCACGGCGAAGCGATCTTCCTTGACATAAGCGAAGCGCGTCGACAGCTCTTTTTGATCTTCGCGCAGGATGTTGACGGCGAAGACGGCGTCGCTGTGTTCGAGCAGGTCATGCGTGCGCGAGCGGTGATCGATGATGACGCAGATCAACGGCGGCGTGGGCGAGACAGACACAAACGCTGAGACGGTCAGCCCATGCGTTTCCTCGCCGGATTTGACGGTGACCAGCGTCACACCGGCGGGGAAGTGGCGCATGGTGTTGCGGAACTCATCAGAGGTGATCGGCATAAGATACTCTTTCGATGAAATTCGTTTGTTCGTTCGATGTTCGTTCGACACAAGTAATTAAACCGCATTTTCTCGCAACGCGCTAGGGGGAAAGCAAATCACCAGAGACTCAAGGATCTACCATACGCCCCACAAAAAGATCGAATTGCATCGCGTTGCCTGCGTGTTATAATTTTAAATTGATCAAGGATGCGGAGCTGAGCCAAACGTGATTATCTGTCCAGCCTGTCAATATGAGAACAAAGAGGGAGCGCTGAACTGTGCGCGCTGTGGTGCCCCGTTGATCGATCTAGCCACCGCGCAGACCACACGTGCCCTTGGCGATACTGACTTCGAAGAAGGTATGCCCAAGTGGGGATCGGCGCGTTTCAACGGCGCGATGAACCTCGTCTTGACAGTGCTCGACACGGATCAAGTGTTCACCTTTGACGCGGATCAAGTGATGGAGCTGGTCATCGGCCGCCTGAACACCGACACCGGGGAACGTCCTGCGGTGGATTTGACCGACTCCGACGCGATTGAAAAGGGCGTCTCGCGCAAGCACGCGGTGATCGTGCGCCGTGATGGCGCGCTGCACGTCATGGACTACGGCAGCGCCAACGGCACGTACCTCAACGGTCAGAAGTTGGTTGCCCAGCAGCCTCGCCTCCTGCGCGATGGTGACGACATCCGGCTGGGGCACATGGTTATTCGCGTCACCTTCCGCCCTCAATAAGTGCCCTGCGCGGCATGACCCTCACTGAGCGCACCAATGAAGAATGGGTGCTGGACTTACAATCTGCCGAGCGCCAAGCTGAAGCGCTTGATGACCTGCGCGCGCGCCTTCAACGCAGCATTCTCTACTACCTGAGCCAAGAGCGCAGCGACCTGCGCGACCTCGCCCTGAGCGAGATCGAGGAGATGGCGCGCGACCTCGCGCAGGATGCCACGCTGCGCGTGCTGGACAACCTCGACGCCTTCCGTGGGGAGAGCCGCTTCACCACGTGGGCCAACAAGATCGCTATCCGCGTGGCCATCAGCGAGATGCGGCGCGCGCGCTACCGCGACTTCAGCCTTGAGACCATCACCGCGGAAAACGACTTTGTGAGCGCGACAGCTAACTTGGTGGGCGAAGCGCCCCCCAACCCTGAGACCGCCGCCGAACGGGGCGACGTGATGACCATCCTCGAGGAGGCGCTGCGGACGGCGCTCACCCCTCGTCAGTATCAGGCGCTGGTGGCGGTGGCACTCAACAACGTGCCGATGGACACCGTCGCGGAGCAGCTCGGCACAAACCGCAACGCCCTCTACAAGCTCATCCACGATGCGCGGCGCAAGCTCAAGGCGCATCTCGAGGAGCAGGGGCTGAGTACTGATTATCTGATGGGCCTATTTGAGAGATAGACAAGCAATGTCGTATCAAGACCAATTGGAACAAGAAAGTCGTATCTGGGGTGAAATATTTCGCCAATTTGCGCAGTAGACACCACCAGAGTGGGCCTACTATCGGCAGCGGTTGGAGCATCTTTACACTCACCGCCCCGCCATCGACGCGCTGCTGGCCAGCGTGCGCCCGGGGATGAACGCGCTGGAGCTGGGCTGCGGCTCTGGTTGGTTGACGCTGGCGCTGGCGCAGGCTGGGGCGGATGCGCTTGGCCTTGACATCAGCGAGCAGGCGCTGGACATCGGGCGCACTTATTACGAAAGCATCCGTGAGCGCGTACCCGGGCGTGTGCGCTATGAAGTCGCCGATTTGAACACGCTGCGCCTGCCAACTGCGGCCTACGACCTCATCGTGATCAAGGGGGTGCTGCATCACCTGCCAGAAGCGCCCCACGTGATCGCCCAGATCAAGGCCGCGCTGAAGCCCGGCGGGCGCGTGTGGATCCACGATTCGCAAGGGGATGAGCACCCGCGCAGCGTGCTGCTGGCCAGCGCGCTGATGTTCCTGCTGCCGACGCACGTGAGTTACACTGAGAAGCTGCGAGGCCTATGGCGGTTTCGCAAGAACCCCACCGAACGCATCCGTATGAGCATGCAGGCCGAGGGGCTGTCGCCGTTTGAGGGCAGCGGGCGACATCACGACTGGTTGGCGCTGGCGCAGGCGGCCTTTCCATCGGCCACCATCAAACGCGGGCTGTCGATCACGGGGTATCTGGCGCATCAGATCCGTATGCCGCGCGCGCTGGCTGTCCCCACGCTGTGGCTCATCGCGCAGGTGGATCGCCTGCTGACGCGGGCCGGGGTGCTGCATTCCACCCATGTGATGATCAGTGCACAGGCTCCCTCAGGCTAGTTCTTTGGGCAGGTGATGCAGCATGGAGGCCGCGCCTGCGATGATCTGCACAGGACGGTGCGGCGTCGCGGCCACATACAGCCGCGCGACCTCCGTGATCGAGGCGTAGGCCTGTGGGAAGCGCAGCACCGCCCCCCCGATCAGCCCCACGTCGAGCATCAACTGGATGCACTCGTCCTGCGTCCCGATGTCGAAGTTGGCCCCCTGCCACGTCATCGGGCACTGCAAGTAGCCCACGTCTGAGAACAGCAGGTAAAAGACTGGTTCGCGCCCGTCGTCCTTGTAAACGCTCAAGTACAGCCGCGACACGCGCGCGTGATAGTGCAGCACTTGACAGCGGTAGCGCTGCGGCTCGGTGATGTTGAAGATGTTCTGCGACCCTGCCGCGTGCTTGACCATGGCTACACCGGCCAAAGGGACTGTAGGAACATGATCTTGACGAGCAGGTGATCAACCCCGCCGCCCTCGTGGTTATTGAAGGGATAGACGCGAATTTCCTTGACCGCAGGCACAGCGTTATAGGCCGCGAACACGGTCGACGGCAGGCACACGGTGTCCATCAGCCCGACGGAGAACAAAGCCCGCGCCTTGACCCGCTTGGCGAAGTTGACGCCGTCGAAGTAGCTGAGGGTCTCAAAGACTTGATCCGCGCGGTCACGATGCACGCTCAGGTAGCGCGTGATCTCGGTGTAGGGGGCGTCGGGGGTCATCTCGACGCTGCGGCGGAAGTGGCATAGGAAGGGCACATCGGGCATGACGACGCCCACCTGCGGCAGCAAGCCCGCCGCGGCAAGGCTGAGGCCGCCGCCTTGGCTGCCACCGGTGACGGCCACGCGCTGCGCGTCCACCAGCGGGTGGCTCATGAACGCCTCCACCGCGCGGACGGCATCGGTGAACAGGCGGCGGTAGTAGTAGGTGGTGGGATGGAGGATGCCCTGCGTCATGAAGCCCGGGTGGGCAGGGTTGGC
>JBDNCV010000224.1:0-4388 GCA_046719465.1 Anaerolinea sp. | reverse complement strand
CGGTCATTGAGGGCGGCGAGCCGGTCGTGATCCCCTCGTCGGAGGGTAGTAACTTAGTGCCGTCAGTAGTGGCCGTGAACCCTAAGACGGGCGAGCGTTTGGTCGGCAAGATTGCGCGCAACCAAGCCGTTGTCAACCCAGAGAACACCATCTTCTCGGTCAAGCGCTTCATGGGGCGCAAGTACAAGGACAAGGAAGTGCAGGAAGCGATGGCGCGCATGCCTTACCATGTCTCGGCGGCCCCCAATGGCGACGTGCGCATCACGATGGGCGGGCGCGAGTACTCCCCGCCGGAGATCAGCGCGATGATCCTGCAGAAGCTCAAGGCCGACGCTGAAGCCTACCTCGGCACGACGGTTGACCAAGCAGTGATCACCGTGCCGGCGTACTTCAACGACACGCAGCGCAACGCCACCAAAGACGCAGGCCGCATCGCCGGGTTGGAAGTGCTGCGCATCATCAATGAGCCGACCGCGTCGTCGCTGGCCTACGGCCTCGGCGAGCGCAAAGATGGCATCGTCGCCGTGTACGACTTGGGCGGCGGCACGTTCGACATCACCATCCTTGAGATTGCCGACGGTGTGTTCGAGGTCAAGAGCACCAACGGCGATACCTTCCTCGGCGGTGACAACTTCGACGAGCGCATCATCGACTGGCTGGTGGACAACTTCCGCAAGGAGCACGGCATCGACCTGCGCAACGACAAACAGGCCTTGCAGCGCCTGAAAGAAGCCGCCGAGAAGGCCAAGATTGAGCTTTCGAGCACGATGAGCGCCGATATCAATCTGCCGTTCATCACGGCGGACGCGAGCGGCCCCAAGCACCTGAACACGACGCTGACGCGCGCCAAGCTCGAGCAGCTGGTGGACGACCTCATCCAGAAGTCGATTGAGCCGTGCCGTCAGGCGCTCAAGGATGCCAAGCTGGAGACGAAGAACGTCGATACCGTGCTGCTGGTGGGCGGTATGACGCGCATGCCGGCTATCCAAGAGGCGGTCAAGAAGTTCTTCGGCAAAGAGCCGACCAAGGGCGTGAACCCTGATGAGGTGGTGGCGTTGGGCGCGGCCATTCAGGCCGGTGTGTTGGGCGGCGATGTGAAGGACATCCTGCTGCTGGACGTGACCCCGCTCACGCTGAGCGTGGAGACGCTTGGCGGCGTGGCCACCCCGATGATCGAACGCAACACCACCATCCCGATCAGCAAGACGCAGGTCTACAGCACCGCCGCCGACAACCAAACGCAGGTGGAGATCCACGTGGTGCAGGGCGAGCGCCCGCTGGCCGCCGATAACAAATCGCTGGGGCGGTTCATCCTCGATGGGCTGCCGCCTGCGCCGCGCGGCGTGCCGCAAATTGAAGTGACCTTCGACATCGACGCCAACGGCATCTTGAACGTGAGCGCCCGCGACAAAGCCACCGGCAAAGAGCAGCGCATCACCATCACCGCCAGCAGCGGCCTGAGCGACGCTGAGATCGACCGCATGGTGAAAGAGGCCGAGAAGTATGCCAGCGAGGACGCCAAGCGCAAAGAGCGGATCGAAGTGCGCAACCACGCAGAAGCCGCGGTCTTTAACATGGAGAAGTTCCTGCGCGACTACGGCGATAAGCTCCCTGAGGATGCCAAGACTGAGGCACAGAAGAAGATGGCGGCGGTCAACGCGGCCAAAGAGGGCGAGGACATCGCACACCTGCGCAACGTGACCGAGGAGCTGAACCAGTTCTTGCAGGGGTTGGGCGCGCGTATGTACGAGAACGCGGCGCAAACGCCCCCGCCCGCGGGCAGCAGTGCCAACGACAACAAGAAGGGTGAGGACGTCGTCGACGCCGAGTTCACCGAGCAGTAATGCATCGTCCTGTGGGGCGCAGCTCGGTGTGGGCTGTGCCCTCATTTGCGTGAGGTAAGTGACACAGAAGCCTATGGCGCGAGATTACTACGAAGTGCTAGGTGTGGCGCGCAATGCCAGCAAAGAAGAGATCAAGAAGGCGTTCCGTGGGTTGGCGCGCACCTACCACCCCGACGTGAACAAAGACCCGGGCGCAGAAGAACGCTTCAAAGAGATCAACGAAGCGTATGAAGTCCTGAGCGACGACGACAAGCGCGCCCGCTATGACCGCTTCGGCCATGCCGGGGTGGGCGGCCCGGGCGGGGCTGGGCCGTATGGCGCGGCGGGCTTCGGCGGGTTTGAGGACATCTTCGAGGATTTCTTCAGCAGCTTCGTCGGGCGGCAGAGCAGCGCACGGCGCGGCCCGCGCAAGGGCGGCGACATCCGCGTGAACGTGACGATTGACTTCATTGAGGCGGCCTTCGGCGTGGAGAAAACGCTCGACTTCCAGCGCTTGGAGGTCTGTGAGGTGTGCGACGGCTCCGGTGCAGAGAAGGGGCATTCGCCAGTGATGTGCCCTGACTGCAACGGCACGGGCGAGGTGCGCCAAGTGCGCCAGACTTTCGTCGGCAATGTGGTGCGCGTTGCGCCTTGCCCGCGCTGCGGCGGCAAAGGCACGATCATCACGCACCCCTGCCGCTCATGCAATGGCAGCGGGCGCAAGCGCAAACCGGTCAAGCTGCCGGTGAACATCCCCGCGGGGGTGCACGATGGGCTGAGCATCCAGATCCGCGGCGAGGGCGACGTGGGCGAGACGGGCGGCCCCTCCGGCGATTTGATCGTCATCGTCAACGTGCGCGAGCATGAGCACTTCAACCGTAAGGACTTCGACGTCATTTACGACCTCAACCTCAACGTGGCGCAGGCCGCGTTGGGCGACAAGGTGACCGTCCCGACGATTGACGGCGACGTGGAGCTGACGATCCCCCCCGGGACGCAGACTGGCAAGGTGTTCCGCCTGCGCGGGAAGGGCGTGCCGCGGCTGCGCTCCGATGGCAGCAACAGCGGGCGCGGCGATCAGCTGGTGTATGTGCAGGTGGTGATCCCAACCAAGCTGACCGACCGCCAGCGCCAGCTCTTTGAGGAACTCGCGCAGAGCTTCGGCACGGACTTGCAGACGAGCCAGCAGGGGCGCGGCTTCTTCGAGCGGATGAAGGATTTCATCAGCGGCGAGAGTGGTTAGCCTCACCCCTCAATCCCCTCTCCACAGGAGAGGGGACTTGCGTCTCCTCTCGAAGGAGGCCGCAGGTAAGCCAAAGGATGATGAGAGGCTTGAGGTTGAGATGACAGGGGCGACGGCGGCGTCGCCCGTGCGCGTTTAAGATGGACAAACGTTGAAGATGGACAAAGTGAGCGCAAGACGTGGCACGTTGGATTGAAGTAGCGTTGACGACCGATGGCGAGGCTGCTGAGGCCATCGCGCAGGAGCTGCACGAGTTGTGTCATCAGGGGCTGGCGATTGAGCAGGCGGACATCGAGGCTGGCGTGTGGGACGATGGCGACGTGCCGCCTGCCACGCGCGTGATCGTGCGCGGCTACTTCGCCGATGATCACCGCGCCGCCGAAACGCAGGAGCGCATCCGGCAGGTGCTGGGTTATCTCAACATGATGTACCCCATGCCGCAGCCCGCCTTCAGCTATGTCAACGATGAGGACTGGGCCGAGGCGTGGAAAGTTCACTATCACCCCGTGCGGCTCGGCAAGCGTATCCTCGTTCGCCCGCGCTGGGTCGAGGTCATCCCCCAGCCAGACGACCTCGTGATCTCGCTCGACCCCGGGATGGCCTTCGGCACGGGCACGCACCCCACCACGCAGCTCTGCCTAGAGGCGCTCGAAGACCTTGTGCAGCCCGGCATCGACGCGCTCGACTTGGGGTGCGGCAGCGGCATCTTGGCGATTGGCGCGGCGCTGCTCGGCGCGCGGCGCATCCTCGCGGTGGACATCGACCCGGTGGCGGTAGAGGTCACCATCCAGAACGCGCACGAGAACGGCGTTGCTGAGCACATCATCGCGCAGGAGGGCAGCCTCGAAACTGTGCTGACCTCAGCGCGGCGCTTCGACCTTGTGATCGTCAACATCCTCGCCAAGGTCATCATCCCGATGTGCGATGCTGGGTTGGGGCAGACGGTGCGCCCGGGCGGGCGGGCGATCTTCAGTGGGCTGATCGACACGCAAGCCGATGACGTGGAGGAGGCGCTGCGCCGCACCGGCCTTGTGCCGACCGCGCGCCGTCAGATCGGCGATTGGATGCTCATCGAGGCGACGCGCCCGCACTAGCAGGTTGTAGGGATAGGCAGGCCACAGCGTGGGCGCAGCAGGTAAGCCCCCTTCTCCTTCGAGAGAAGGGGGCAAAAGTCCCCTCGCCACGGGAGAGGGGATCTAGGGGTGAGGCCTTATCATCTGTTGAGGTTTAGACACTATCCGCTGCCCGGGAGTGTCTAAGCTAGAAGGTGGCCATGCGCCAGAGGCTCAAGCCTCTGGCTGGCGCGTGGGGGCTGAAGCTTT
>JBDNCV010000223.1:0-4454 GCA_046719465.1 Anaerolinea sp. | reverse complement strand
AGGGGGTTGGGGGATGAGGCCTTGTAACACCAACCGAACAAGACGAGATGACGCATCACCGCGACCTTAGACACTCCCGCATAGGGGGGTATCTAAGCCGCAGCAGAAGGTGGCCGTGCGCCAGAGGCCAAAACCTCCGGCGTTCAACGTCCGTTTTGCACGATGTGGGCAACGCCCAGCACAAGGGGTGAGGTGCAGGGGGCAGGGCTATCACCCGTGATTTAGACACTCCCGCATGGGGTGGGGCGATAACTGCAGCACACCGCCGGACTGCGGCGCGCGCCATCGGCAGCGGTCGCAGGCGTAGACCTCACCCGTGAACGTGAACCCCACATGACCGCACCGCGGGCAGCGCAGCGCATCCTCTGGCGGGTGAGCGCCGATGGGCTGGGACGTGCCCGCTTTGCGCGCCCACACCTGCTGATAGTCGTGCTGCCAGCGCTGGAACCGCACATCGACGAAGCCCGCCGCCGCCAGCGCCTGCGCCATCTGCGCTTGTGACCAGACGCGCGGGACGAGCGGCGCATTCTGGCGCAGCGTAGTGAGCAGCAGGCCGCCCGCGCGCAGCACCCGCGCCAGCTCGGCCAGCGCCTGCGTGGGGTTCGACGTGAACTCGAGCGCTTCCATGCAGGTGACGACGTCGGCGCTTTCGTCGGCAATGTGGAGGCGGGCTGCGTCCATCTGCGCCAGCAGCACGTAGTCTTCAAAGTGGTTGGCCGCGAGCTTCTGCGCGGCGACTTGCAGCATGCGCAGGCTGGCATCCACGCTGAGGATGACCCCCTCAAAGCGCGCGTGCTGGCAGAGCGCCAGCGCCATCCGCCCCGTGCCGCAGGCCACATCGACGACGAAGGGGTCGGTTTGGGGCGCGATGGCGTCGAGCAGGGGCTGTGCGATAAACACGTGCTCGTCTACGTCGTCGTTGCCCTTGATGCGGTCATAGCGCGCGGCGTAGAGATCGTAGAGCGCGGTCACGACGCGCTGGCCGAGCAGCACGCCCTCCGTGTGGATGAAGAGCCACCACAACGCGCCGCCGATGAGCGCAGCGATCACACCCGCGATGAGCCAATCGCTCACGTGTTTGGCTCCATGAGGTGGTCAAGGTAAGCGCGCGTGCGCTGGATGCCCTCGGCGAGGGTGATGGTCGGTTCCCAACCGAGCAGCCGCTGCATCTTCGCCACCGAGAAGGTGGGCGCGTGCTGCAAGAAGTGCAGCAGTTCGGGCAGGGCGGCGCGCATGGAGGGCTGAGGGCTGGTGAACGCTGCGAGCTGGGCAGCGACCGAGGCCAGCGCTACCGGCACGCTGTGCCAGTGCAGGGGCTGATTCGCATAGTCAGCGTAAGCCTTCAGCACGTCGCGCCATGTCACTGGGTTAGGATGCACGACGTTGAAGGCCTGATGCAGCGCGGCGGGGGCGTCGATCACGCGCAGCGCAGCCTCCACCACGTCGTCCACGTGAATGAAGGGCAGCTTGCCGCTGCCATCCCCGATGAAGAAGAACGGTCGACGGCGCGCCAGCCGAAAGAGCGCGTCCGTCCAAAGCGGAGCGTATGGCCCGTAGATCGCGCCCGGGCGCAGGATCACCCAGTTGAGGCCGTCCACGGTCGTCACGGCTTTTTCGGCAGCGCGCTTCGTCAGGCTGTAGGGATCGTGCGAGGGGACAGGCGGCGTGTCCTCAGTGATGATCCCGCTGTGGCGGTAGCCGTAGACCGCGAGGCTGCTGATGTGGATGAAGCGCTGCACGCCCCGTTCTGCGGCCATCACCGCCAGCGCACGACTGCCTTCTACGTTGATCTGCTGTTGGCGCTCGAAACCACCGTAAGATACCGCCGTATGAATCACCGTGCCAACGCCCTCCAGCGCTGGCTCAAAGGTCTCAGGCGCTGCAAGGTCGGCGGTGAAGCGTTCAGCGGCCTTCAACTCAGGCGGCAGGCGGTCAGGGCGGCGGGCAGCCACCCGCACCACAGCGCCTTCCGCCAGCAGCGCCGCGACGATAGCACGCCCGAGGAAGCCCGTCCCACCGGTGACGAGAATCGGCTGCGCGTGCTCAAGGGTGGAGATTCTCACGCTTGAGGATATAGTCATAGGCCTTGACCAGTTCTTCATAGGGCTGAGCGCCAGCGATCAAATACTTGCGCTCGAACAGCAGCGCGGGCACGCCGCTCAGCTCCATCTGCTGCGCCATGAGGATGTCGGTATCGACGAGCAGTTGATAGTCGGCGCTCGTCAGGCTGTGGAGAAACGCCTCACGCTCAAGGCCGACGGCCTGCGCGATATCGCCCAGCGTGGCCGTATCCCCGATGTCGCGCGCCTCGACCCAATAAGCCCACATCACCGCTTCATGGTAGGCTGCGCCCTGCCCGTGTTCCTCGGCAAATTTTGCGCCAATCAGTGCAGGGCGGCTGTCGATCCCGAAGGGGCCAGCGTTCATCGTGATGCCGAACTGCTCGCGCGCCATGGCGTAAAGGCGCGGGCGCGTCTGCTCGATGCGCTTGAGGTAAGACTCAGGGATCGGCGGCGAGCCTTTGGGGCGCAGCTCATAGCTGTGCCAGTGAACGGTGACTTGGTGGGTCTCTTGCAGGCGGGCGACGCTGCGTGAGGCCAAAAAGCACCACGGGCAGTTGTAGTCTGACCAGATATCAAGGGTGAGCATGGAGTGTCCTTTCGTCGCGGCTGATGGTAGCAGACGGGCGCGGCGCTGGCCACCAACAGTCACACGTTATACGTCCGCCAGCAGCTCTTGGTTGCGGAACTGCATACCGTAAAGGTGGGCGTACAGCCCGCCGCGCGCGATCAGCTCCTCATGGGTTCCCAGTTCCACGATCCGCCCTTGATCCAGCACGGCGATTCGATGGGCGATGCGCACGGTGCTCAGGCGGTGCGCGATGATGAGGGTGGTACGCTGCTGCATCAGCCGCGCCAGCGCCTCCTGAACGAGGTGCTCGCTCTCGTTGTCGAGGCTGCTGGTGGCCTCATCGAGCAGCAGGATGCGCGGGTCTTTAAGGATAGCGCGGGCGATGGCGACGCGCTGGCGCTGCCCACCGCTCAGGCGGATGCCGCGCTCACCGACCACGGTATTGTAACCGTCGGGCAGGCCGACGATGAAATCGTGCGCGTTGGCAGCTTTGGCAGCGTCGATCAGCTCGGCCTCGGTGGCGTCCAGACGCCCATACAGGATATTCTCACGGATCGTGCCGCCGAACAGCAGCGTCTCTTGCGGCACGATGGCGATGTTCTGGCGCAGGCTGCGCTGCGTCACCGTGCGCAGGTCGTGGCCATCCAGCGTGATCTTGCCCTGCGTGGGGTCATAGAAGCGGGGGATGAGGTTGAACAGGGTGCTTTTGCCTGCGCCGCTGGGGCCAACCAGCGCAATGATCTCGCCTGCGGCGATGTCGAGCGTGATGCCGTCGAGGACGGTTTGGCGCTGGTCATAGCTGAACGACACGTGCTCAAAGCGAATGTGGCCGCGCACGCGCGGCAGCTCCAGCGCGTCGGGCGCGTCTTGGAGGGCGGGGCGCGTGTCCATCAATTGGAAGACGCGCTTGGTTGCGCCGATGGCCTCCTGAAAGCTGCTGAACAAGCCCACCAGCCCCGCGAACCCGCCCGCCACCGTCAAGCCGTAGACCAAAAACGAGATCAACTGGCCGCCGGTCAAGCGCCCATCGAGCACCTCACGCCCCCCAAACCACAGGATGAGCGCGAGCGAGCCGAAGCCGAGGAAGGCCACAATCGGCCCGAAGATCGAGCGCACGCGCAGCAGCCGCAGCGCCGCTTGAAATGCGCGGTTGACGGCCACGTTGTAGCGCTGGATCTCGTATGGCTCGCGCGCGAAGCTCTTCACCTCGCGGATGTTCTGCAGCACCTCCTCGCTGATGACTGTTGCGTCGGCGATCTCGTCCTGCACTTCAGTGCTGATACGACGCAGCAAATAGCCAAACGCAAAGCCGACCAGCACCAAGATCGGCACGAGGACAACGATGAACAACGTCAGCCGCCAGTTGAGCGCCACCATCAACACCAGCGCGCCCACCAACGTGATCACTGTGCCCAGCAGCGAGGCGAGGTTGTTGGTGAGGGCCGTGCGCATGACGGTCACATCGCTGGCGATGCGGCTGACCAGCTCGCCCACGCGCCGCTCTGTGAAGAAGCTGAGCGAGAGGGTTTGCAGGTGGCTGTACAGCTGCTGTCGTAAGTCGGTCACGATGCGCTCGCCGATGTAGGCGACGTTGTAGTTCTGGATGAACTCGGCGATGGAGCGCAGGATGAACACCCCGAGCAGCGCCAGCGTGATCGTGTCGAGCAGGTCGCGGTTGCGCTCCTCAAGCACAGAATCGACCACGTTCTGGATGACCGTAGGAAAGACGAGGCTGGTGGCAGCAGCAATCAAGAGGCCGACCATGGCCACGGTGAGGCGGGCGCGGTAGGGGTGGAGATAGGCAATCATGCGGCGCCACTGCA
>JBDNCV010000222.1:0-4489 GCA_046719465.1 Anaerolinea sp. | reverse complement strand
AGCCCGACACCCGTGGCGATGCCGATGCCCGCCGACCCCCAGATGCTGGCGGCCGTCGTCAGCCCACGCACGGTTGTCCCGTGGCGCAAGATCGCCCCCGCGCCGAGGAAGCCGATCCCTGAGACGACGTAGCTGGCCACGCGCATCGGGTCGCGGGTTTCAAACTCAGGCAGCGCATAGGCCCCGGCCATCGTCATCAGGCATGCGCCCAAGCCCACCAGAATGTGCGGGCGGAAGCCGCTGGCGCGCTCATGCTCGGAGCGCTCCAAGCCGATTGCGCCGCACAGCAGCAGCACCAGCAGCAGCCGCCCGATGAGCACAACATCAAGCGTGCCGACGACCGGCTCCAACACCTGACCTAACAGTTGAACCATTGCATCCATGCGTGCGGCCTTTACTTACTCTGACAGTGATTTCAGCTGGCGCGTCAACTCAATCTGGCGACGGATGTCGCCACGCTTGACAGCCTTGATCCACGCCAGCGCAAAACGCGGCCCCAGCCAGACCAGCACGCGCTGGCGTATCTGCCCCCAGTGCCCGATGCAGCCGGGGATTGGCGCTTGCAGTCGGCCAAGCACATCAGCGCGGCGGGCGAGCTGCATGCCTTCTTGCTTTGCCAAACGCAACAGAATATCGCGCCGAACTTGATGGGTTGCGCGTGCTGCCAGTGCTTGGTACAGCGCTAGTGCGGCCATCTCATGGCAGTAGATGGTCTGCATATGGGCGATCAACTGGCCTTGAATGAACCGCGCGAGCTTGGCGCGGTGAGTGTGAACTTGAAAGGCGGTGAAGCTGCCGTCGTTGTTGCGAACCCAGTTCATCAGGATCATGGGTCTTACCTCCGTAAGGATTCTTGGTCAGATAATGATGGATTGTGTAAGGTTGACTGTCCTGTTCCATGCGGCATCACCTCCTTTCTCGCTCACACAGCGTTTGATAACGATTCGTTAGGAGCCATTGACCGCGAGCGCAAGCCGCCGCTCTGCTGCATCGTACTCGTACAGCTCGGCGTAGCGCCCCCAGTCAACCGCCGTCTCAAACTGACGCTGCACTTCTTCTTCAGGGTAGTACTCGTCGAGAATGTCGAAGAAGAAGTCAGCGCGCATCTCATGATCAGCCTTTTCTTGCAGCGTTTGGTGGATCGTGCTGACTAGCGGCGCGTTGCGCAGCACCTGCTGCTTGAAGATCTCTTTGCTGGTGAGGATGTCGGCATTGGCGAAGCGCTGGCCAACATCTGTGATCTTGATATCGCCTGCCTCCACCTGTGCAAAACCCAGCAGCGCCGCAGCATCAATAATTGGCAGCAGATCGTCAGCGTCGAGGTTCAAAGACTGCGCAAGCTGCGGAAGATCCTCCTTGCCGCCTCGCTCCAACACCAACTCCAGCAGACCGCTGATACCACCCGCGCGCGCATGTGGCAAAGGTGGGAAGCGATGCGCTTCGCCCGCGTGGATGCTTGAGACGGGCGAAATAACTTCGACGGTCGGGTTAGTCATCACCGTATAGATGTAGTCGACTAACTCTTTGAAGCGTACGGCGCTGCGCTCGCGGGGACGCGGCAGGTCGATCTGCACTTCGCCGCGCACATGACCCGGGTTCGCACCAAGGATGATCACGCGATCTGCCAGTAACACGGCTTCTTCGATGTTGTGCGTCACGATCAGCACGCTCTTGGACGGGAAGCTGCCCTGCTCCCACAGCATGCCGATCTCGCCACGCAGGTTCTCAGCGGTCAGTACATCTAGCGCGCTGAACGGCTCATCCATGAACAGCACGTTCGGCTCCATGACGAAGGCCCGCGCAAAGCCAACGCGCTGCTGCATCCCGCCGGACAGTTCTTTGGGATAGGCGCTCTCGAAGCCGTCCAGCCCCACCATATCGATGGCCTTGAGCGCACGAGCTGTGCGTTCTGCGCGCGCTATGCCGCGCGCCTTTAGGCCCAGTTCAACGTTCTCCTTCACAGTCGCCCAAGGCAGCAGCGCGAAGCTCTGGAAGACCATCGCAACGTCGGGGTTAGGGCCTTGGATGACTTTGCCGCTGCTGATTACGCGCCCTCCGCTGGGCGGGATCAAGCCTGCTAGGATGCGCAGCAGGGTGCTTTTGCCGCTGCCGCTGCGCCCTAGCAAAGCCACCACCTCACTGGGATAGATGTTCAGGCTGATGTCCTTCAGGACAGTGAACGTGCCGCTGCCCTCCGGCAGGGGGAAGGTCTTCTGGATGCCTTCAGCTGCGATCAGAGGGACAGTGTTCGGTGTCATCATGGCGTCTTCTCCTCTTTTTCTTACTTAAAGGTGATGCGATATGAAGGTGAGGAAGGCAGGTCCTCGTTCAACCTAGGCGGAAGCGGCGCTCGGCTAGATCGTACAACCTGCGCCAGACGAGGCGGTTCAGGCCGACAACGAACACGCACATGAGGCCCACACCCAGCACAATCCGAGGCCAATCACCGACCTCCGTTGCGACGGAGATGTACTCCCCCAGCCCATAAGCGCGCAGCGTTGTGCTGCCCCAGCTGACGATCTCAGCGACGATGCTGGCATTCCAAGCGCCGCCAGTGGCCGTGATCCCGCCCGTCACCCACGCCCCGAAGATGCCGGGGATGATTAGGGAGCGCCACAACTGCCATCCGCGCAGCCCCATGTTGCGGGCCATCTCGCGCAGGTCGGTGGGGATGCTCATCGCACCTGCGATGGTGTTGAACAGTACGTACCATTGCGCCCCCAGCGACATCAACAGGATGCCGCCCCAGTCGAGATCAATCCCCGCGCGGATGAAGAACAAGGTGGCGAAGGGGAATAGGAAATTGGCCGGGAACGACGCCAACAACTGGACGACGGGCTGAGCCAGACGAGACAGGCGCGGGTTGAAGCCGATAGCAACTCCGACCGGCACCCAGACTAGGGTGCTGAACACCAGCAGCACCAGCACGCGCAGGAAGGTTGCAAAGCCCATCAAGATGGCTTGGAACACCTCTGCTAGGCCGATCTCGCGCAAGATGAAGTCTAGGCTTAGGCCGATCAGGCCCAGCACGATCAGCCCTAGCACGACGCTATAAATGCGATCAGCGGCAGGGCGCGGCGCGCCGCCGCGCGCGGGGCGAGCGGCAGCGCTGCGCGTGAACAGGTTGTTGAGGGCCTCACCCAGCGGCTCAAAGATCGCAGCCAGCAGGCTAGGGATGCGCGAAGCACGCAGGATGTCCAGCACCCACGACTGTGGTGCTTGGGCGGCAGCGCTGCGCTCTAGCTTGAATTTATCTGCCCATGCTACTAGTGGACGCCAGAACAACTGATCGACCAGCACGATAATCACGGCCATCGTCAAGATGGCCAGTGCCAGCGCGCCCAAGTCTTCTGCAGCGATGGCGGAGGCTACGTAAGAGCCAATGCCGGGGAGGGTATACTCTTGGTTCAGCACACTGATGGCCTCGCTCGCTGCGACGAAGAACCATCCACCGCCGAAGCTCATCATAGCGTTCCACAGCAGGCCAATCGTCGCGGCAGGGGCTTCCAGCCTGAAGAAGCGTTGCCAGCGCGGCAGGCGGTAAAGCGTTGCAGCCTCGTCCAGCTCGCGGGGCAGCGACTTCAGCAAATGATAGAATGAGAACGTCATATTCCAAACCTGCCCGGTGAAGATGGCGAAGATGGAAGCCATTTCCAAGCCCAGCAAACTGCCGGGGAACAGTGCAATGAAGCCCGTGACCGTGATCGATAGGAAGCCCAGCACTGGCACAGATTGTAGGATGTCGAGCAGCGGGATCATCACCCGCTCGGCGCGGCGGCTCTTGGCGGCGATATAGCCATAAACAAAGGTAAAGATGAGCGACGCTGCCAGCGCGATGAACATGCGCAAGGTGGAGCGTGCGCCGTAGTAGGGCAGGTTAGCAGGGTCAAGGTTGATCTGTGGCACATCGCGCGGTGGCTCAAATGTCACAAACGCGCCTGAGCCAACCTGTGCGATGAAGTAGAGCAGCGCGAACACACCCAGCAGCACCGCGACGTCGGCCAGCAGGGACGGGATGGGGCGCGGCGCGCCAGTGCGCGCGGCGTCACGCGGAGCAAGCGGTTGCCATTGCAGCATGAGTCCTCCTCAACGATGTTCTGAGGCACACTGCTGCGGATTCACTCTTTTGCGAGGGGGAAATGAAAAACCCCGACCAAGTTCTCTGATCGGGGGATGAAAGCGACGCGAGGCCTACAACCCTAGATCAGATCTTGAGAGGTATCATCAGCAGCGTGATGCTTACTAGGGTAAACGTCCATACGATCTTTCTCTTCGCGCTCACAACTCATAAGGTCATTCGAAGTGGGCTTGTGAGCGCAATATCTACCTACAGCTCTAGCCCTTATACGATACGCCCGCCAACGCGATTTGTCAAGCACTTAGTCCACAGGGAGTGTCTAAACCTAAACAGATGGTGATGAGGCCTCACCCCTAAATCCCCTCTCCCGCAGAGAGGGGACTTTTGCCCCCTTCTCCCGTGGGAGAAGGG
>JBDNCV010000221.1:0-4501 GCA_046719465.1 Anaerolinea sp. | reverse complement strand
GACCAGCATCAATTGAAAACAGATACACTAACCCCGTCCCCCCAATGGTTAAGAAATAGTGTATCTATTTTCAATCGCTTGCCTGATTTTTGAGTGGCGCTCTGTGACTGCCACTGACTTCAAATTATGATTAATAGGTGGCCTTAACCCTTCAACCTTTGCATTACCCTTAGCGCCTTCTTAAAACCGATTTTATGCCGTCTGTATATGGTCAATGGGGCAACGATATTTGCTTCTACAGATGAGGTTAGAGAAGGGGATCCCATGATGAAGCGTTTACCTTTGGTGTTGGCTGGGCTGGTGTTGGCTTTTGCCACGACAGCAACGGCGCAAGATACCGTCACACTGCGCTTTTATACTGTACAGCCAGAAGCCACTGAACGTCCTATGATCGAGACCTGCGCCGCAGAGCTGGGGATCAACGTCGATGCAACCTTCGTGCAAGGGGGCGTCAACAACTTGATGACCGAGCTGCGCGCCCTGAACACGGGCGGCGCGCTGCCGGATGTGTTCTGGATGAGTTCCGGTTTCGTTGGTGAGTTTATGCTGGACGGCCTGCTGCTGAACATCCAAGAATATGTTGACCGCGACATCATGCCGCAGGCGGAGAACTATTTTGTGGGCGCGTTCGAGGCCGGGCGCATCAACGGTGATTTATATGCTTTCCCCAACCACTTCGTCCACACGGTGATGTTCTATAACATCGACGCTTTCGAAGAGGCAGGTGTCCCGCTGCCTACGCGTGAATGGACTTGGGAAGATTTCCGCAGCGCCGCTGAAGCCCTCACGATGGATAAGAATAGCGATGGCCTTACCGACCAGTATGGCTACTACTTCTTTGGCCGCTATGCGCACATCGAAGCGTGGGTGTATCAGAACAACGGCGACTGGCTGAACGCCGATAAGACGGCCTTCGCCCCAACCCCTGAGGCAGTCGCCACGATTGAGTTCCTTAAATCACTTATTGACGACGGCCTTGCGCCGACCCCAGCGGAGATGCAAGGGTTGCCGAACCCGTTCACCAGCGGCTTGGCGGCGATGTGGCTGGACGGCTCATGGTCTATCGACACCATCCGCAGCAATGCGAACTTCCGCTTTGGTGTGGCCATCCCGCCGCGTGGCCCAAGCTGGCAGCGCGACATCGCCCACGGCTGGAGCGACATGTATTCTATCGGTGCGTCCACTCAGCACCCTGACGAAGCGTGGGCTTTGATCAACTGTTTAACTGGCCCGAACCGCACAGTGGAGCTAACTGAGGCGGGTAAGATTCCGGTGTTCCGCCCTGTTGCGGAGAGCGAAGCATGGCTTGAGTTGGATCAGCAGCCTGCCAACAAAGCCCTGCTGCTCGAATGGGCAGAGTTTATTGGCCCGAACGCTTTCACCCCGGGCTGGGGCGAATGGCGCGGTTACGTAGACGGCGCAGGCCTGCAAGGTCAACTAGATGAGGTGTTCAACGGTAACCGCACCATCCAAGAAGCGCTTGACGCGGTGCAGACGACGGTCACCAACGTTCTGAGCCGTTTCTACAGCAATTAACCCGCAGTTGGAGGGGGCGGCAGGGCTGCCCCCTCATCACCATAGGGCAGCGGCTGCTAGTTGCTCATCCACTTTTGTAGCAAAACAGGACACCCCGCCATGCGCTACGCGAAGATCACCCCGTATATGTTCATCATGCCCATGCTGCTGGGGCTGATCCTTTTTCGCCTTGGGCCGATTATCGCCTCGTTTTTGATCAGCTTTACCGATTGGCGCGGCACTCGCCCACCGGAGTTCATCGGGCTGGGCAATTACCTTGAAATGTTTAACTCAGATGTCTTCTGGTTAGTGCTGTTAAACACGTTTAACTTTACGCTGCTTTACGTGCCCGGAGTGATGATCTTAGGGTTGGCGCTGGCGCTGCTCGTCAATCAAAAGCTCAAGGGCATCGCGTTTTTTCGCGGTATCTACTATCTACCGGCCATCACATCGATGGTGGCGGTGGCGCTCGTCTGGAACTGGATTTTTACAGCGCGCTTCGGCGTGCTAAACCACGTCCTGCGTACCTATTTTGGTGTGAGCAATCCTCCCAATTGGCTGAGCAGCCCAGATACCGCGCTGCTAGTGCTGGTGATCGTGTCGATCTGGAAGTCAGCAGGGCTGCCAATGATGATCTACTTGGCAGGGTTAAAAGGTATCCCCGCGTACCTTTATGAGGCTGCGCGCATCGATGGGGCCAACAACTGGCAGCAGTTCCGCCATATCACCCTGCCTATGCTGACACCTGTTAGCTTCTTCGTGCTCATCATCACCTTGTTTGACGCGTTCAGCACGTTTGAGGTGACCTATGCGATGACGCGCGGCGGCCCGCTCAACGCCTCAACGACGCTGCCGTTTTACATCTACAACAACGCCTTCAACTTCTTCCGCTATGGCTTCTCATCAGCCCTAGCCTATGTGTTAATGGTGATCGTCATGATTTTGACTTACATCAATTTTCGAATGCGCAGCCGGTGGGTGGTGCAGGATGCTTATTGAAAAGACAAAACGTCGCATTAATACACCGGAGTTCCGCGCTAAGGTGGATGCCATGCGCCATCATAGCGTGACCTTGACACGGCGCACGCTTAACTATGCGCTTTTAATCACCACAGCGTTCTTGATGGCGTTTCCTTTTATCTGGATGCTTTCCACCACGTTTAAGTCATCTGGGGCGATTTTCACGCTGCCGCCCATGCTGATACCGGATCGCCTGTTCGCGCCTGATATGTTCAGCAGCTATGAACGGCTCTTCGCAGAGCACGACTTTGCGCGTTACACCTTCAACAGCTTCTATGTATCGCTGATGGCCTCGATTGGCCAGTTGATCACGGCATCGCTGGCGGGCTTTGCCTTCGCGCGTTTGGAGTTCAGGGGAAAGAATGTGCTGTTCGGGCTGCTTTTGGCCACGGCGCTCATCCCGCTCGAGGTGACGATCATCCCTGAGTTTTTGCTGGCGATGCAGGTCTTTGAGCCGCTGCTCAACTTTTTTGGGGGGCGCTGGATCGATACCTACAACCCGCTGATTGTTCCTTCATTCTTCGTGGGGACGACTGGAACATTCCTGCTGCGCGAGTTCTTCCGCACCGTCCCGCGTGAGCTAGAGGAAGCCGCAGTGGTGGATGGCGCAACCGTCTTTCATATTTACCGCCATGTCTACTTGCCGCTGTCGCTGCCTGCTATGACAACGCTGTTCCTCTTGGCGTTTATCAACAATTGGAACGCGCTGCTGCGCCCTGTTATCTACGTTAAAAGCCCGGATCTGCGCACACTGCCCATCGCATTGACGACCTTCCAGAGCGAATACACGGCTCAGTGGGATCTGCTGTTAGCTGGCTCGGTGATTACGATTCTGCCGCTGCTGGTGGTGTACATCTTCGCCCAGCGCTACATTGTCGAAGGTATCTCAACGACAGGCTTGAAAGGGTAGGACGTCATGATGACGCCTGTTTCGCGCACGCTGCACATTGTCCAAAGCACTGGCGGCGATCATCTGACAGAGGACGCCTGTTTCGGCACGATGTTTGAGCACCACGCGGTGCTGCTGGTGGCCGATGGCGCACCGGTGCGCCTGCGACCTGTGGCGAGTTTGAACGCGCTCACGGCCAAATTTGCTGATCGCTACGGCGCGGAGGTAACACCCTCGGGAGTAGCCTCGCGCTTGGTGCGCGATACAGTCGCACGCCATGCACCTGACATACCGTTCACACCGCTGACGGAGATCATAGCCGAGGCCAACACACGCCTTGCTGAGGAACTGCGCGCAATCTATGGAGATTTGAGCGCCGAGGCTGTCCTGCGGAAAGAACCAGCGTTGACGATCCTCGCTGAGGAGCCGCGCGCTCTTCGCTTGATGCTGCCCGTCTGCACCTATACGGCCGTGCGCGTCGACTTTGCTCGCCAACAGGTTGAAGTTGCGCATGGCGCAGATTCAGCGCTGTTGCTGCTCAGGTGCGATGGCACCTTGCAGCAGATTACGCCTGACCAGATGAAGCAGCACGACGACGCATTCAAGGCGGCGCTTAAGACGATCCCTGATGAGCCTGCACAGCATCCGTTCTTCAAGGTGTTAGGGGTTAACCGTGCAGTCGAGCTTGACCGTATGAACGGTCTCTACCACAACTATGTCGCGCCCGACGGCGCGCTTGATCCAACCGTTGGCGTTTCCGTGGTAAATGGGCTACCGCAAATGCGGGATTACATGTTTAACGCTGTGGTTCCACTGGCAGGGGTGCAGGCTGTGCTAGTTGTATCAGATGGCGTTTTCTGGCCATCTGCAGATGATGTATCAGACATAGAACGCCTCAACATGATGGGGCGGATGATTTCAGAGCAGGGCCTTGTCGGTTACATGGAGGCACTGCGCGCTGAAGAGCGCCGTCAGCAGCTATCGCATGATGACGCAACCCTTGTGATGCTGCACCTCAGCGAATAGCGCTTCTTTTGTCAAGCAGGACATGGCACTGCCTCGCAGCGGCGTCGCGTC
>JBDNCV010000220.1:0-4553 GCA_046719465.1 Anaerolinea sp. | reverse complement strand
CCAGCCAAAGCTGAACAGATAAGTGAACTCATCCAAGACGACTAGGTCGTACTCGCCGCTGACGATCTTCGCTTTGGCCATCTCCCAGCCCTGTAGAGCTTTTGCCTGTGTCTCATCGATAGCTTTGCTGGTCCATGTCCAGCCATCACCGGTTTTGATGACATCCAGCGGGTTCAGCTTCAAAGCGCGAATTTCGCCCCAAGCGCCGCCTTCGTGTTTGAGAAACTGAATAAGCGCGGCCCGTTTGCCTCGTCCCAACATTCGCAAGATCACGCCAAAGGCGGCAGTCGATTTTCCTTTACCGTCGCCTGTGTTGACCAGCACCAATCCGCGCCGAGCAACAGTCACGCGCTGCTGCGTCTGTTTGTCTATGTCTGCACTAAGCATCTATTACAGTTCTCCTAATTCGAGATGAGAAACTGGCCGCGTTAAACCACGGCCAGTTCGGTTGATCAGACCTATCAGTGCCAGCTGCTGCGGTTACTCTAACCTGCGGAAGAATCTGAATTCGTGGTCAGGAAGCAGATCGGGATGGAAGATCGCCACAAGGTCGCGCAGGATCAAGTGCGGATTGGTGACCCCCAATTCGTAAAAATTGTTGCCGAAGTTTTCATTAACGTCGAGGTCGTTATTCCAAACGTTCCCCGCCTGAAAAGCAGCGAAATCTGCATAGCGGCTGTCTTCAGCGAGTAAGTCGCTCAGTGTATTGACCGCAAAGGCGTTCGTCAACCAAATATCTGCATCTAGTGCGCCGTCGTAAACGACCTCAAAACTGACCAGTGCGCTGTCCTCTGGTGCTAGGTCTCCCAACGCAATTGTGCCGCCGGCGTCGCGTGTCAATGCGCCGATATAGGTCTGGGCGCCGGGTATACTCCATGCGTCATTGAAAGATAGGAACGTGTTCCACAGCACGAGAGGGCGTTGGGTTTCCGCGACGCTGGCCGCAAGCTCACGCGTCTCGTTATAGGCTGCAACAATCTCAGCGTAAACTTGCTCGGCTTTAGCCTCGGCATTGAAGAATAGCGCCGTATATTTGATCCATTCCGCTCTCCCAAGTGGAGTCGCCTCACGCCATTCTGCGTTGAGGGCAGTCACGACGCCGGCATCGATCAACACAGGGTGCGCATCAAAATCTGGATTGAAGCCGTAGGTCATGACAAGATCCGGATCGAGATCGAGCACCAGCTCTACGTTGACCATATTCCCGCTGCCGACTTCGACTAAAGTGCCGGCATCAATCCGTTCACGAACAGCAGGATTGCTGATATAGAGAAAACTGTCCACGCCGATCAAGCTGTCAAGTAGTCCTAAATCGTCAAGATGCGGAATCTGCGTCGTGGACATGACGATAATCTCTTGGATGGGTACTTCGATAAACTGCGTGCCTGGCGGAAAATCCGTCGCATCTGGCATGGGAGCGCCACACTGCACCAGCACATAGGTGAAAGGCGCGGCGTTATCGAAAGCATCGAGCACCGTGATCACCTTGTAATGGTTGAAATAGGCAACAGTGAAGTTCTCCGCATCGGTAATCTCGATCTTATCAGGAAAATAATCAACATCGGGATCATAATCGGTGACACAGTCCTCGGTCAGGTTAGCCTCTAGGGGAACGACGCTTTGGGCAAACAGCGGAGCAGCCAACAGCCCCACGACCAGCAAGATCCACATCAACTTATGCATCGGTGTTCTCCTCTCAACAAGAGTATAGGTAAGGACACGTAGCGCACTGCGCAGCGTAAGGCCATGCAAAGCCTGTACGCACAGCTACCAAAATCCAACGGGAGTGAGCGCCAGTCACAAACAGCCTGTTGTAGAGGATTTGTATGAAACCACCCGCCGGGCAGCGAATGAGACTGAAAAGGATCATCGTAGCGCTCGTTTTCCCTTATCCGCGAAGGTTTGCTCACGAGCTAAGACAGAGGCAGGCATTCGGGCTTCTGGCTATTGCTAGTTAGCTAGTTACCGCTGCGCGACAGCGCCGGACTTTCACCGGTCTTCCCCTTTTAGTGCGCCGAACATCCGGGTTCGAGCGCACCTCTGTCTTAGATTTAAAGATGAAAATGTGCAGCGCGTGCAACCGACTTGATCAACTCAACTAACTTGATCACCTACCAAAGTTCATTTATAGAACGCCTTGTTTGGTATGGGCGGCCAGCGCTGCGAGCAGGTCGCCGATGCTGTAATGCTGCGTTAGCTTTCCATCACGGCATAAATGCCAAATTGGTCTAAACACATCACCCGCAATTTCAATAGAGGCTTTCGGTGATGCCCCGTTGGCTGTCACAGTGTATCCCACCCGCTGAAGAGCGCGGCGCGTCCAAGTTTGGAGATCGCCTTGTCCATGTACCGCGATCACCCCTCGATCTTGCGTCCGCACGCTAAAAGTGCCGGTCGCCCGGTCAAAAATGATTTTTTCACTCGCGAATGCCATTTCAAAAGCGCCGTTGAGCACTAAGTCTTCTGGAGCGCCAACGTGAACTTGCCCGTCTGACATCAACCACAGTGTGTCTGCGCTGCGCAGCGCGAGGTCGAGATCGTGCGTGGAGAGGACGATCGCACGGCCGGTTTCAGCCGCTAGATGGCGCAGCAGCCCCATGATTTCAGCCCGACGCGGCAGATCCAGAAAGGCGGTTGGTTCGTCCATGAGGATCAAATCCGACTCCTGCGCCAGCGCGCGCGCGATCAGGAGCTTCTGGCGCTGGCCATCGCTCAACGCCATGACTGGACGTTCGGCAAAATTTGCCGCATCGACGGCATCCACCGCCCAGCGAATTATCGCTTCATCGTAGCGCGTAAGGCGTCCCAGCCAGTCGGTATGTGGCTGCCTTCCAAGCGCTACTAACGCATACCCATTGAGCAGACCGAGATGAGGGCGTTCGGCGAGAACCATACTCAGGCGTTGTGCTAATTGGCGTGGTGCAAGCTGGGTGATGTCTTCGCCAGATAAAAACACCCTTCCACCAAGTGGTTTTTGTATCCCAGCAAAAGTTCGTAATAGGGTCGATTTGCCCACGCCATTTGGGCCAAGCAGGCAGATCAATTCGCCGCGCGCAACGGTGAGGTTGAGATCTTGCGCGATGACCAGCTTGGGTGCTCGCGCTTCCCGGAAGCCAATCGCTAAACGCTGAGTTTGTAAGACAAACATCTCAGCTCCCGAATGAGTGCTGAAGGTTGCGCCGGCGCAGTATCACTGCGATGACTACCGGCGCACCGATAAGGGCTGTGACGGCGTTAAGAGGTAGTACGAGGTGGCGTCCAGGCACTTCTGCGACCAAAGCGGCGATCAGAGCGATCAGTGCGCCCATCAAAATAGATCCCGGCACCAGCATGCGATGGTCTGAAGTGTGAAACAGGCTGCGGCACAAGTGAGGCGCAGCGATGCCGATGAACCCAATAGGGCCACAAAAAGCTGTCACCGCGCCGGCCAAAATCGCAGTGGTGCTTACGAGACGCAAACGCGCCCACATGAGATTAAGGCCGAGGCTGCGCGCATATTCTTCGCCCAACAGCAACGAATTTAGAGGTTTGGTCATTGCCAGCGCGATCGCTAATCCGATTGCGACTGCGCCAGCAAGGATTGGCAGTTGTTCCCATGTCACGCTGCTAAAGCTGCCGAATGTCCAATTGATGTAGGCTTGGATGCGTTCTGGTATGGCGAAAAACAGCATTAAACTGACCAAGGCTGAAGTCAAATATCCGATCATCAGCCCGACGATGAGCAGTGTGAGGTTGCTGCGGACACGTAAAGATATCGACAGGACCACTATGAGTGCTGCCATTGCGCCTAGAGCGGCCGCTCCCGTAAGAAGCAGATCTCCAGCCAATCCGAGGCCGGCTAACAGAACACCCCCGACGGTGCCTACCGAGAGCACGACTAAGGCCACACCAAGGCTGGCGCCAGAGCTGATGCCCAACACAAATGGTTCGGCAAGCGGGTTGCGGAAGAATGTCTGCATCATCAAGCCGCTGACTCCCAGCGCCGCTCCGGCTAACATTGCAGTTAGTGCTTTGGGCAGCCGAACTTTCAAGATAATATTTGACCACGAAGCGCGTTCCGCTTCTCCGCCCAACAACACCGTGATGACCTGTTCAAACGGTATATTGACCGAGCCTACCGCCAAACTAAGCAGCAAAACGCCCACCAGTGCAGCTCCAAGAAGAAACAGGATGAGCGGGCGCAATCCCAAGTTAAGGTGCGTCGTCTCGTGCTGTGTCATATAGTCGATGGGGCGGGGGATGGGTTTGAAAACAACTTGCGTCATCGCATGCGTCCCCTCAACTCAGCCGAAGCTGGTGCAATCTAAGCCTTAAATCCCAGTTAGCTAGGCACCTTTTGCGCGATGAGAGGACATGCACGTAGCGGGGAAAAGGCTGCTCCGAAGAACAGCAGATAAAAATACCCGCCGAGCAGCGGGTATGCATTAGAAAAGTCACAACCACGCTCGTCTCCCTTTTGCGCGAAGGTTAGCAACATAAAAGTTGCTAATCACGAGCTAAGGCAGAGGCAGGCATTCGGGCTTCTGGCAAAAGACCAGTTACCGTTGCGCGAC
>JBDNCV010000022.1:0-34761 GCA_046719465.1 Anaerolinea sp. | reverse complement strand
CGCGCAGCGCCCTGCTCGCGACTATCTACCCCGAGACGACGCCCTATTATTATTTCCGCGCCCGCTGCGACGGCTCGATGTACCACAACTTCGCCGTGACCTATGATGAACATCTGGCGAACGGCTGCTAGCCTGCTGCTTGCTGCGCTCCTCGGCGGGTGTGTGTTCATCACCACTCCGCCTGCTGCGCTGCGAGTGGCGCTGCTTGCGCCGTTTGAGGGGGAACATCGTCACATTGGATACAACGCGCTTTATGCCGCGCGGCTGGCTCTGTCTGAGCTGCCTCTGCGCTATGAACTGCTGGCTGTGGACGACGGCGGGACAACGACCTCTGCGCGAGAACGCGCCGCCGCGCTGCGCCTTGATCCTAGCATTGTGGGTGTTGTCGTGCTTGGGCCGTTCAGCACTCAGCCGCAGGTTCAAGCTGAACTCACGGGGCGGCGCGTGGTCATCGCTGGCAGTTGGGGCGCTGCACCAGAAGGAGATCATGTCGCGCAGCTTGCGCCATCTGATGCGCTGCAGCTCATAGCATCCGCTGGTCTAGCCAACGAAATCGCAGATTTTCCGCAGAATCCCCACGGGACGCAGTTTATCAGCACGGGCGCGCTGCCAGATGAGCACTACACCGCACGCTATCGAGCGCTCAGTCCGTTTGCGCCCAGCCCCAACAGCTATGCAACCCTCGTCACCGATGCCGTCGCGCTGCTTGCTGCCTCGCACCAAGCTGGATCAGACGTTCGCCGCACGACCTATGAAGGCCTCAACGGCCTCATCGCATTCGACTCGCAAGGCTTCTGGATCGACGCGCCGGTGTACCTCTATGAGATTACCGACACGGGCTACCGCGTGACTACTCTTCAATGAGCGCGTCGCTCTCAATTTGCCCGTAGAAAAGCGGCAGCGCATCCACCGGCTCCAAGCTGAAGCGGATCGCCGCCTTGAGGTCAGCCAATGCCTGCGCCGCTTGCGCATCCGTAGGGGCGTACACCCGCGCCAGACGCGCCCCGGGCTGCACAACATCCCCCACCTTGACCATGACCTCCACACCGACGGTTAGATCAACAGGGTCTCCTTTCTTCATGCGGCCTGCTCCAAGCGCAAGTGCCACCCGCGCCACTTCCAACGCGTTGACCTGCTGCACATAGGCCGTCTGTGCTTCTGCAAAGCTTAAATCGACTGCCACGGGCGCAATGTGCAACCGTGACGGGTCATCTACCACCCGCACATCGCCCCCTTGGGCCTGCACCATCTCACGGAATTTGGCCAATGCCCGACCATCACTCAGCGCAGCCTCAAGCTGCTGGCGCGTTTCGGCCTCGTCAACAAACGCCTTGCCCTGCCCCGCCAGCCGCAGCATGAGCGCAGCGATGTGCAGGCAGTGCTCGCGCAAATCAGAAGGCCCCCCACCCGACAAACACGCGATGGCCTCGCGCACTTCCAATGCATTGCCCACCGCATAACCAAGCGGCTGATTCATATCCGACAGAACAGCGATTACATCGCGCCCAGCGCCGCGACCAATGCGCACCATCGTCTCTGCCAGTTGACGCGCGTCGTCCAGCGTCGCCATGAAGGCTCCCTGCCCTGTTTTCACGTCCAGCACCATGCCGCGTGCCCCCGATGCGAGCTTCTTGCTCATGATACTGCTGGCAATCAACGGGATGCTTGGCACTGTGCCAGTGACATCGCGCAGGGCGTACAATTTCCCGTCAGCGGGGGCAAGGTCAGCCGTCTGGCCACACAACACTACCCCCACGCGCTTTGCAATCTCATGAAACTCCGCTTCACTCAGCCCAACGCGAAACCCGGGAATGCTCTCCAGTTTATCGAGCGTGCCCCCGCTGAACCCCAGCCCGCGCCCGCTCATCTTAGCCACCCGCACGCCAAGCGCCGCCACAAGCGGCAGCACCACCAACGTCGTCTTATCCCCCACCCCGCCCGACGAGTGCTTGTCCACGGCGTAGTCTGTAATAGCTGACAAATCCATCTGGTGGCCGCTCTCTGCCATTGCCTGCGTCAGGATGGCTATCTCGCGGGCGTTCATCCCCCGAAAGTAGATTGCCATCAGGAGCGCCGACACCTGATAATCGGGCAGCGTTCCAGCAGTCACGCCCTCGATAAACCAGCGGATTTCCTCATCACTCAGCGCTTGCCCATCCCGCTTTTTCTCAATCAGATTCACCATCTGCATAGCAGATTCCTTTTAACATCATTAGCCGCCTTGTATTGTACCCACAAGTGACAATGTGCGAAGAAAACGCTCATTGCAGACCGAGACACGTTTTCTTTACAATTGCCGTGTTACATGAGAGGAAAGTTTTTAAAGTCGTCTTCGCTCAGTGATGATCCGCTGAAGCCCATTCTCGCAGGAGTAATTTTGCATGGCCAAAACCAAAGCCAAACGCACACAGCAGAACAACTTAGTGATCGGGATTATGATCGCGGCGGTTGTTGGAGCCATTCTGCTGATTGGGGTTAACTTTCTCGGCCTCGGCCCCACCAATGTCACCATCGACTACGCCAACATTCCCGTCACACGCACGGAGGATGGCGCGTTTGTCCTCGGCAACCCCGACGCGCAGTTATCGCTGGTGGTATTTGAAGATTACAACTGTGGCTTCTGCCAAGGCTATGAGTCAACCATCAAGCAGTTCATTAAGGAATACGTCGAGCCGGGCCTGATGAAATTCGAGTACCGCAACTTGCGGACGGCCAGCCCATCCGACACGATCTTCCGGGTTGCCCAGTGTGCTGGGGAACAGCAGCCCCAGCGCTTCTTTGAGTTCCGCGAGGAGATGTTCAACTTGGTGACGCGCAACGGCTGGCGCGATACCACGTCGCCGCGCCAATTTGCAGAGCGCATCGGCGTTGATTACAACCAAATTCTCGAATGCACCCAGACAGCTAATCAGGTTGCTGCCGATGAAGCGCTCGCGCGGCAAGTGGGCGCGACCGGCACACCCTTTGTGCTGATTCGCAACGCGAGCGGCGCAATCACACCTGTGCCCGGGCAAGCCCCCAACTTCAACAATCTGAAAGCGTTCCTTGATTCGCAGCTCAGTCGTTAGCCATCAGAGGGTGCTGTCGATGGATGACAGCGCCCTTTTTAACATCATCGAGGATATATGCTACCAACTTTTTATGAACCACGTCGTGTAGGCAGCCTCTATGCGCCGCGCGTGCTAGAGGCCACGCTCGCAGGACGACAAGCCCAACTTACCCCCGCAGAGCAAGATCAACAGCGCATCGCCCTCCTGCTTATCGACGCACAGGTAGACTTCATTCACCCGGACGGCGCACTGAGCGTGCCGGGCGCGGTGGAAGATACCCAACGCATCATTGAGTGGATTTTCCGTCATGCTGACCGATTGACGACGCTTGCAGCCTCACTGGACAGCCACCTGCCAATTCAGATTTTCTCCCCAGCGTGGTGGGTCAACCGCAGTGGAGAGCACCCCATGCCCTTTACCGTGATCACACATCAAGACGTGGCTAGCGGCGTTTGGACAGCCCTCTACGAACCGGATTGGTCGCTTGACTACACCCGTCTGTTAGAGGCGCAAGCGCGCAAACAGCTCATGATCTGGCCATACCACACCCTCATTGGAACGCCCGGCCACGCCATCACGCCCGCGCTGTATGAAGCCATTGCCTATCACGCCTCTGCTCGCAGCACACCGCCGATTTTCTTGCACAAAGGCAGCGAGCCGCGCACCGAGCACTACTCGATCTTGGAGCCAGAGGTCAAACTGCCCGATCAGCCGCAAGCGTTCAACAGCGAGTTTCTCGCCAAATTGGCTGCGCATGATCTCATCTATGTGGCGGGGCAGGCCAAGAGCCACTGCGTGATGGAGACGCTCACCAGCATCATGCGCACGGGTGACAGCACCATCATTAGCAAGCTGCGCGTTCTGACAGACGCGATGTCGTCGGTGGCTCACCCTGAGATTGACTTCGACCAACTGGCCAATGACCAGCTCAGCGCTTACAGCCGCGCAGGCTTGCAGCTCGTTACTACCAGCGATCCTATCGGCTAGGGCTTCCAAAACATTGCTGGCAGCGGCAGCTCACGCATTGGCGCTAAGCCAGTAGGCACATGGTCATCACCTTCGCCGCGCAGCAGGCTTACTAGCACAACACTGTCACCTTGCTGCTGCCACTCGGCGATTTCAACCAACCGAAGCCCGCTGCGCCGCCGCTTAAGCATGACTACAAACGGTAGGCGCTCAAACAGCGCGCTGAGAGCTTCTTCATAACGCGCACCGGTCGCACGCTGTACCAAGATCGTCAGCGCAGCTTTCATGCGCTTTGGCTCGGCCGTCCCACGAAACGACCAGATCTGGCGCGGCGCAGGCTCCAGCAGCAGCGGCGCAATCGCTTCAGGCTCATCAGCGCGCACCTCATCCAGCAGCAGCGTCTCAAGGTTCATCGCCAGCGCCTCGTGAACCCGCTGTGCCAGCGTGCGCGCCTCAACCGCGTTGTCGGCGTAGTGCACGGTGAGGCGTGGCACAGATGGCTCAACGTGCAGCTCCGGCGCACGCTCCACCACCCCCCATGAGGTGGTAAGGCTGCGGCCGAGCATGTTCAACAACGTCGTTTTGCCCGACTCCGTATCCCCTACCACCATTAAACCATACGAGCTTTCCGCTAGGTGTTGCAGCAGAGTCACCGCGCGCGGGCTGATAATACCAAGCCGCACCCAGTCGTCAAAGCTGCGCGCCTCGCGCCCGTGCAGGCGAATATCCACTCGCACCTGTGGCACAAACGGTGGCAGCGCCACGTTGAGGCTCGCGCGTCGCCCATAAAGTGTCAAACCGGTTTCAACAATCGGCAGCTGCTGGGTCGGCCTTACGTTGGCGTTCAGCAGCAGTCGATCCACCACACGCCGCAGATGCCCGTGATCGTCAAACACAGTTGGCAGCGCCTCAAGCTCGCTGCCCGGCCCGCGCCGCACTGCCACACCATCCAGCCCATCGATCAGCACGGTAGTGATGCTCTCATCTTGCAGCAGTGGGTCAAGCACACCGTAGCCGAGCAGTTCGCTGGCTGCTTGCTGAATGAGCCGCGCTTGCTCCGTCGTCGTCAGCACAACGTTCTCAACGCTGATGACGTACTGCGCCACATCGCGGATCAACGTGCGCTGTTCGGTTGGGCTAGCCGCCATCAACCGTGCATCGTCAAACTCTGCCCGCACCTGCTCAACGATGCGCTCCAGCAGCCCCTTCGTGCTGACGATATGCCCTGTGCTGGTCGGAAGCAGGTTGCTCAGCGGCAGCGCTGGCTCATCGCCACTCGTGCCATTTTGGGGCGGCGTTGGGTTATCCGTCATGGCAGATCCCCCAAGTTGACGCGGCGCAGGTCGGGGTTATCGCTTGGGGCACGCCCCACCTTGGGCACATCCACCCAGCGCCCGTCTAAACGAATCCGCACCACATCCATTGTGAAGTCAGTGTTGGTCTCTTTGGAGTTCGCCAGCAGCGACGAGCCAACGCCGTAAGCGTCTACCGGCGTCCTTGCGCGCTCAAAGTATTCCACCTTTTCACGGTTGAACCCACCCGTTACCACGATCTTCACTTGGCGGCAGTACTCCCGCGCTACGTCGACAAGGCTGGGCGGCAGGTTCCAGCTGGCCCACGCATTATCCAACGCACGTCGCACTGTCCGCACTAACAGCGGTGATACCCCTTTCGGATCACCCTCAAGGAGTGAGACGTCACGCAGGGCCGCGCTCGTGTCAAGGCGCACCCCATCGAGCGTCCACTGGCGCATGGCGGCTTCGTCGCCCAGTTGATATGCCTGACGATAGTACTCCCAGAACCTCGTCAACACGTTGACCGACGCGCCCACGGTATCGTTGTTGAAATCCGCCAGCAGAATGCGCGGCGTGCCTGCCTCAACGTGCCGCGCATAATTCACCATCATCTCGACATCATCGCCTGCAAAGCACGCAATTAACGCATGAGGGATCGTGCCGCTGGCGCGCCCACCCCACCACTGAGCTTGTGCCACGGTACTCACGGCGGGCTGCGTAGCCTTGCCATACTCCATATTGTAGCGCTGCACCGCCAGCCAATAAGCATAGCCATCCAACGCTTGCACCTGCGGCACATCAAACCGCGCCGGGAAGTAAAGCACCTGCTTCCCATTCGACACTTGCAGGACTTCGTAGACATTCGTGGCGATCCGACTTGCGCGCGACAAGAAGCCGAGGATCGGCGTTTCTAGCAGCGCAAAATCACGATACCGCCCCCGAATCTCCAGCACCGTGAGCACCGTTTGCAAGTTGCCGTCGTAATACGTTATGTCGCCATCTTGCACCGCGTCTACTTCCAGCTCCTGCCATGTCTCGCAGAACTGCCCCTGCGCAAAGTATCCCGTCGCATGGCGCAGCATCTGAAGCGCAAGGTCGATCCCCGCCACCAGCACCACTGGGGCGCGTCGATTGAAGATCTGCGCTTCCACATATATATCGCCCACTGCTGCGCCGTTCATGTTCGGGATGCGACGTGGGTTGTCCCCGCGGTAGCGGTAACCTTCAGCCGCCAACCGCTCCAAAACGTGCACAACATTGGTGAAATAGCGATCGGAATAGTCCCCGCGGCGCAAGCTCTCAACATCCAGCCCAACCATTGACCATCCCAAGCGTCTGCCATCAAAAACGGACATCGTGCGCTCCCAATCGTTTCACCCAATTCCACTTGAATTAAATTATATCTCGCGCCCACCGCTAAACCTGCTATACTGTTGTGCCGTCTCTCACCAATCGTTTATCGCCGTTCATTCGGCAGACAGTTGCTCACAAAAGGTACTGCATGAATATTGTTGTGACTGGGTCGATCGCGTATGACTACCTTATGCGCTTCCCCGGCAGCTTTCGTCAGAACATCAAACCTGAATCCATGAACCAAATCAGCCTCAGCTTCCTCGTCGAAGACATGACGAGGCATTGGGGCGGCACTGGCGGCAACATCGCCTTCACCCTCGCCAAGCTGGGGATTCGCCCCTACTTGATGGGAACTGTGGGGCGTGATTTTGGTGAATACCGTGCGTGGCTCGAGGCTGCGGGGGTGCGCACAGAAACTGTTCGCCAATATGACGACCTGTTCACAGCGTCGTTCTTCTGCAACACCGACCGAGAGAACAATCAGCTCGCATCATTTTACAGCGGGGCGATGGCCCGTTCGCGTGACTATCACCTCAGCGAGCTGCCCTTCCAACCCGATCTCGTCTTGATTTCACCCAACGACCCCCAAGCCATGACGAACTACACCGAGCAGTGTCGCAAGAACGGGTGGCGCTTCGTCTACGACCCAAGCCAACAGATCGCATGGATGGACGGTGAGACGATCCGCCGTGATATGGAAGGCGCTTACCTCATGGTCGTTAACCAGTACGAGAGCATGCTCATCAAGGAAAAGGCCGGCCTCTCCGTGGAGGACTTGCGTCGCGCGGTTGATCTGTTGGTGATCACCCACGGCAAAGAAGGATCAGAGATCTTCACCAACGGGGACAGCATCTTTGTGCCCGTTTTCCCCACAGACAAGATCGTTGACCCAACTGGCGCAGGGGATGCCTACCGCGCAGGGCTGCTGGCGGGCTTGCTGCACAATATGCCGCTCGACCTTGCAGGCATGATGGGGTCGCTCAGCGCAGTCTACGCCCTTGAGAACGTCGGCCCGCAGAACCCCAACTTCTCTTTGCCTGAGTTCATCGCCCGCTTCCGCAGTCTATACGACGATCGCGGTCACCTTGACCGTCTGCTCGAACTGAGCTAACCATACACGTTTCCGTGCAGCGCGATTCAGTGGCGCAAATGCGCTGCGCTTATGATAGAATGCTGCCGCGTTGTCATTGATTCAATCACAGGAGCAAGAATGACTTCTCACGATGTAAAGGATACCAGCCTCGCCACCGGCGGGCGCTACCGGATCGAATGGGCCGAGCAGGAAATGCCGGTGCTGCGCGCCATTCGCGAACGCTTCGAACGCGAGAAGCCTCTCAAGGGCGTCCGCATTTCGGCCTGTTTGCACGTCACCACTGAGACCGCCAACTTGATGCGCACGCTCCAAGCGGGCGGCGCAGATGTCGTGCTGTGCGCCAGCAACCCCCTCTCAACACAGGATGATGTGGCCGCTTCGCTGGTTGTCCACGACGAGATCCCCGTCTACGCCATCAAGGGCGAGGATAAAGACACCTACTTCCAGCACATCGAGGCCGCGCTCAACCACAGGCCGCAGATTACGATGGACGACGGGGCCGACCTTGTAAGCGAGATTCACAAAAACCGTCGTGAGCTGCTGCAAGACATCGTGGGCGGCACTGAGGAGACCACTACGGGCGTGATCCGTCTGCGCGCAATGGCCAAGGACGGCGCGCTGGCCTTCCCTGTGATTGCCATCAACGACAGCAACACCAAACACCTGTTTGACAACCGTTATGGCACTGGCCAAAGCACCATCGACGGCGTGATCCGCGCCACCAACATCCTGTTGGCCGGTCGTACAGTGGTCGTTGCTGGCTATGGTTGGTGCAGCCGTGGCATCGCCAGCCGTGCTCAGGGCATGGGGGCCAATGTCATCGTGACCGAGGTCAACCCGCTGCGCGCGCTAGAAGCGGTCATGGATGGCTTCCGTGTCATGCCGATGATTGAAGCTGCGCCCATCGGTGATGTGTTCATCACAGCCACCGGTGACATCAACGTGATTGACGCTCACCACTTCGAGGTGATGAAGCCCGGCGCCATCGTCGCCAACAGCGGTCACTTCAACGTTGAGATCAATCTCGACGCGCTGGCCAAAATGGCCGATGACAAGCCGCGTCTGGTGCGTCCGTTTGTTGAGGAATACCTCGTCAAGGGTCGTCCGATCTATGTGTTGGGCGAGGGCCGCCTGATCAACCTCGCCTCAGCCGAGGGACACCCCGCAAGCGTGATGGATATGAGCTTCGCCAACCAAGCGCTGGGGGCTGAGTACATGCTCAAGAACCACGCCACCCTCACGCCCAACGTCTACACCATCCCCGAAGACGTTGACAACGAGATCGCTCGCCTCAAGCTCGAGGCGATGGGCATCAAGATCGACGTTCTCACCCCAGAACAGGTGCAGTACCTCAATCAGTGGCAAGAAGGTACCTGATCTCCTCGTTCAGCACAGGGGGCGGCGTTCCGCGCCGCCTTCCCTGCTTTCTAAAAGCACCCAATAGTCAAGGAGATTTTGCAATGACACGATCAATTCAGCGCCTGACCGCTCTGATGGCCGTGCTGCTGCTCGTTGTCCTCAGCGCGGTTCAAGTCAGCGCACAGTCCACTGGGCGCGCGCGGTTTGTGCACGTGACGCCCTCGGTGGGGGCAGTCGACATTTACGTCAACGGCAGCTTGCTGGCTCAGGGGGTTGAGTACGGCAGCGCCTCCCCGCTGTTCACCCTGCCCACCGGCGATCACATCGTGGATCTGACGCTCGCCAACCAGACCAATTCGCTTATCCAGCAGTCCATCACCATCGACGCCCTGCGCCCGACTGCCTTTGTAGTGGCGGATGGCACGCAGTTCTTCGGCGTCCCAGAGAATTTGAATGAAACACCCACAGGCGGCGCGCGTCTGCTGTTGGTGCATGCCCTTGCAGGCGGCCCACCGGTCGATGTGAAGCTGGCGGAAGCCGTCATGCTCGGCGGCGTGGAACAGCCGGTCGGCACACCGCTGGCGACCAACATGGCCTACAGCACAACCTTCGGCGCGTTCGACGTGCCTGCCCAGACCTACGTCGTCGATGTCTTTGCAGCGGGCACAGATACCGAAGTGCTGTCTGACCTTGCGCTGCCGCTCGCGGCGGGCACGTCCTATTCCGTCATCGTGTACGGCACGCCCAGCCAGCCCCAGACCCTGCTGCTGACCGCCCCCACGCAAGGCGCGAGCGGCACTGGCCTCGTGCGCGTGATACATGCGGTGATCGGCGGCCCGGCAGTCGACATCTACGATGGCTCAACGCTCATCATCCCGTCGCTTGCGCCTGAGGAAGCGACTGAACACATCGCCCTGCCCGCTGGGACGCGCACCCTGATTGTGCGTGCGGCAGGCGCACCGGCTGACGAAACCACCGTTCTCGCGCAGGCTGATGTCACTGTGGCAGCAGGCAGCGCATCCACGGTCGTTGCTATGGAGGCCACCGGCGCAGTCGTCCTCGGGATTTACGCTGATGACGTCTCACAAGCGCTTGACGGCCAGCGTGCTGTGGTTAGTCTGGTAAACACCGTTGCTGAAAGCGTGGTTGAGACCTTCTCCATCGCCGATTTCCCGATTGCCACCGACATCAGCTACGCCATGATGAGCGATGCCGTTACTGTCACGCCGGTTGCAGGCAATGCCGACTTTACGCTGAATGTGAACAACCAGCGCGGTGTCTTGCGCTCACCGCTGCCGCCGCTGTATGGTGGCGTGTACTACAACGTCGTCGTGGTCAGCGGCACGCTGTTCAGCGGGCCGCAGGCGCTGGCGTTCCCAACGGTTCTCAACGCTACCATAGGCAGCACACCCAATGCCAATCAATCCCTCGCCGCTGCCCTGCCCCAGCCCACCACGGAGCCGGTCATCGCGCCGACACAAGCGCCCCCTGTTGTCACTGAAGCGCCGCCGCAAGTGGTGGTGACTCAACCCCCTGCGGTTGACCCGAACCAGATCACGGCGCGCGTCGTCCTTGATCCGGGCGCTAACCTACAGCTGCGCCAGAACCCCAGCCCAGACGCGCTCTCGCTTGGGCTGGCCCCAGCGGGTTCAGTGCTCATCGTGAATGGGCGTGAGGGGCGTCCAGTGGCGCTGGTTGAAGGCCAAGCACCGCCGCCAGAGGCTGAAACCTATGAAGACCCCGTCGGCCTGCTGCCCGATGACCGCGCTGACCTTCCCGCCACTGCCACGTGGCTCAACGTCACCTATAACACGCCTGATGGTGGTCGCATCACAGCGTGGGTGTTGGCGCAGTTCTTGGACGTTCGCAACGCCCGCAACGAGCGCGTCCGCCTGCGCGATCTGGAGCCAATTGCCCGCAACATCCCGGGCCGCGCTGTCGAGACAGTTGTCACGCCGCCGCCTGTGCCAACCGACGTGCTGCAAGCAGTCGTCTTCAACCTTGACCCGGGCGTGTCGCTCAACATCCGCCGCCTGCCCACCACTGAAGGCGAAGTGCTGGCGCGCGTTCAAGCGGGCACTGTGCTTGAGTTCCTCGGTGGTGAGGAAGAGGAACGCTGGGCCTTCATCCGCTATACCACACCCGAGGGTGGCACTGTCGAAGGCTGGGTCTCCACTCAATACATCCAGTATCAGTACAACAATCGCACCTTCCGCTTGGAAGAGTTCAAGAACCTCGTCTCGCGCACGACGTCGCAGGCGCTCTACGAACTCATCCCGACAGACACGCTCGGCAGCGTGCGCGGGCCTGCTCCGACGCTGGTCGTGCCCACTGTTGACCCGTTCCGCGATCAATACGTGGCAACCGTGCGCCTCGATCCCTCGGCCAATCTGCAATTCCGCAGAAACCCCGACCCCGCATCTGAGTCGCTCGGTTTGATCCCCAGCGGCACGCAGGTCATCGTCACCGCGCGCACCGAAGCAGGCGATTGGCTGCGCGCCGAGTTTCAAGGGCAAACCGGTTGGATCAGCGCCAACTTCGTCACGATCACCTTCAACCGCGCGTCAGTCAGCGTTAACGATATCCCAGTGGATACAACGCTCCCATAAGCTTCATCACAGAGCAAATGCAGCAAGGTGGCTCATGCACATGGGCCACCTTGCTTGTTTATGCAGGATTCGCCGAATCAGGGCATAATGAAAAAAAGTGACCCACCTTAGGGAGCCGTCGATATGCGTCAAAGTCTTATCCTTGCTGCTGTTGCGTTGGCCTTTATTCTCGCAGCGTGTGGAGGCCCAGCACCAGAACTGCCGACGGAAGTCCCCACTTTGACGCCTGAAGTGCCGACGGAGACGCCCACCCCCACGCGCACTCCCATTCCTACGGCCACGCCGACGGCCACCCCGCCACCCACAACCGCCGCTGACCCATCTCAACAGGCGTTTGTGCGCTTTGTCCACACCGCCGCTGACCTCAGCACAGTCGATTTTTACGTCGACGATTCAAAATTTGTCAGCTTTATGGAGGCAGGTTCCTTCACTGACCCAAACGGTTTGATCGCCGGGCAGTATCGCATCAGCGCTCGTCCCAACAGCCGCACCTCAAGCGATGTCATCCTCGCCGAGACTTCTCTTGTGCTGCTTGGCCAAGAATCTGTCCTCGTTATCCTCACGGGCAGCGGCGAGAGCGCTGCGCTGACAATCATCCGCGAAGACCTGACACCGCTCAGCGGCAATCGGTCGCGCGTGTCGTTGTTCAACGGGCTATCTGCCAGTGTCAGCCTCAACAACGGGACAACCCCCTTAGCGACTGAAGTGGCCCCCGCCCAACGCAGCGCGCCTCTGACACTTGAGGCAAGCACGCTCGAGCTAAACCTGCGCGAGGCAGGTCAGATCACCTTTACCAGCCGTTACAGCCTGCGCCCACGCCAACATGTCGTATTTGTGCCGTATCTGCTGGCAGGCACAACACAACCGCGCCTCCTAACCATCACCTCGCCAATCCCGGGGATTGCCAGCCTCGGCATCGTGAACACCATCGACGGTCTCATCGTCGATGTCGTGGCGAACGGTGCGGACATCGCCATCGGGCTGGGCAATCGCCAGATCATCGAGCCAATCGCGATGGCCGCACGCGACTATCGGCTTCAAGTCTTTGCCAATGGCGTTGATCGCAGCATGGTTGAGCCAGTGCTGCAATCCACCTTCAACCTCCCCCCAGATGATCGAGTGTATCTGATTCTCGCCGGTACGCCGGAGTCAGTACGCATCATCAACTACACGGTAGATCAAGCGCCTACGGTCGAAAACACAGGCCGCCTTGTGCTGGTGAACACACTGCCGCAGTTCCCACGCGTGCAGGCCAGCGCCAACGTCATCGTTAACACCACCGTGCCGTATGGGGCCGTGGTGCGCGATATCGTCGTCCCGGCTGGCCTGCTCCCGTTGACGTGGACACAAGCCCAGATGGGCGCAGACACCGGCGCAACGCTTGAAACCGCCCAGAATTTCGCAGTCGAAGCAGGCGCAGAGACACTCTACCTGTTCACCGGTAATCCGGTCGCGCCACCGCTGACCATCACAACGCAAGTTGGCTCTGTAGCAGCAGCAGTTCCAACGCCCATCAGTTCTCCCACGCCCAACACAGCGCCGATTCTCTACGCCATCAACGTCCTTGACGGTTTATCGATTGAGTTCCGCGTGAACGACGTGCCGCTTAGCGCCCCGTTGAATCGTCGCACCTCAAGCTCACCTGTGCTTGTGCCCAGCGATGAAGTCGTTGTGACCGCCCTCCGTCCAGATACCAACCAACTGCTCGCGCGTTTGATCGTCACGCTGCGTCCCAACACCTTCAACGTCGTTACGATCACTCAACTCTCGGACTTAACTTACGAGCTGAACCTGTTTGAGGCATCGCCTGTATCCGGAACGAATCCAACGGTGCGCCTGTTGAACCTGAGTGAGGACAACATCCCGCTGGGCCTTGCGGTGGCCATCAACAACGGTGGCACGTTCACATTCCCAGATCCTAACGCCGAGCCTGACCCTGAAACGGGCGTTGTTAACTTCCGCATCAGCTATCCCATCGGCCTCACGCGGGTGACGCGCGAGGTGGGGTCGCGCAGCACCTCCGCCTTGATACCGCTGCGCTTCGGCAGCAATCCCTACGATGTTTACGTAGTCGATGATTTCGACGGCAGCGTGAGCAATGTTATCTCGAATGTGCCGATGGAAGCAGGCCGCCACTACGACATCGTCGCGTTCAAGCTGCCGCGCTCGCAGCAAGTCGTCGCGTTCGTTCTGCCCCTTCCGCAGACCACAAGTGTTTACAGCCAACGTTAGCTGTGTATAATGCCCGTGTTATCGTCACAGGGGCAGGCTAGCGCGTGCAGTGGTTGATCACCGGAGCAACAGGCTTCGTTGGAACACATCTTGTTCACTATCTTGAAACCGCCGAGGCGAATGCGTCCATCGTAGGCACAACGCTGCACCCCGTGCCAGATCGCGGACGAGTGCGCTTTGTCGAATGCGATTTGCTGCAAGAAGCGCGCGTCGAGGAACTCATCCACAGCGCGCAGCCTGCCTACGTGGTGCACTTGGCTGGGCAGGCCAACGTGCAGGTCGGCTTTCGCAACCCATGGCCGACCTTTGAGGCCAACCTGCGCCCGCTCATCTATTTGCTCGAGGCGTGCCGCAAGCTGCCGATTCCCCCGCGCATCTTGGTGATCACCTCTGCCGAGGTTTACGGCGCAGTCTCCGCCGATGCTATGCCGATCACCGAGCAAACGCCCTTCAATCCAGCCAACCCCTACAGCGTGAGCAAAGCCGCGCAAGATTTGCTCGCGCAGCAGTACGCCATGTCCTACCAGATGCCCATCATCCGGGCACGCCCTTTCAACCACATCGGCCCGGGCCAGAGTGAGAACTTTGCGGCCACCGCGTTTGCTATGCAAATCGCGCGGATCGAAGCCGGGCTTCAGCCTCCACAAATCCACGTAGGCAACTTGCACGTCCAGCGTGACTTTACCGACGTGCGCGATATCGTGCGCGCCTATCACTTGCTTCTCGCTCACGGCGCAGCAGGTGAAGCCTACAACATTGCATCCGGCCACAGTGTCACTATCGCCAGTTTGCTCGAGATGCTGCTTGCGCTGAGCAAGGTCACGGTTGATATCGTCGTAGACACAGATCGCCTGCGTCCAACGGATGTATCGGTCGTCAAAGTATCTTGCGACAAACTGCGCCGCATCACCCATTGGCAGCCAACTTATCCGCTTGAGCAGACGCTCAAAGATGTGCTAGACGACTGCCGCCGACGTGTAAAAACTCAACCCACGGAGAAATCTTGATGGCAAAGAAAGCCTTAATCACCGGCATCACCGGTCAAGATGGTTCATATCTCGCCGAGCTGCTTCTCAGCAAAGGCTATGAAGTCTATGGCATGGTGCGGCGCACCAGCACTGTACGCTACGAGCGTATTCGTCACATTCAAGATAACATTCGTTTCATTCAAGGTGACTTACTCGATCAAACTAGCCTTAATCGTGCTATAGCTGCGGTTCAACCTGATGAGGTCTATAACCTCGGCGCACAGAGCTTCGTGCCTACCTCATGGAACCAGCCCGACTTTACCGGCGTCGTCACTGGTTTGGGCGTCACGAAGATATTGGAGGCCATCCACACAGTTAAGCCCGATGCGCGCTTCTATCAGGCCTCTAGCAGCGAGATGTTCGGCAAAGTGCAGGAAGTCCCGCAGCGTGAGACGACGCCCTTCTACCCGCGCAGCCCCTACGGTGTTGCCAAAGTTTACGGGCATTGGATCACTGTCAACTACCGCGAAAGCTACAACATGTACGCCGTAAGCGGCATCCTGTTCAACCATGAAAGCCCCCGCCGCGGCCTCGAATTCGTCACCCGCAAGGTCAGCTACCACGCCGCCAAAATCAAGCTAGGTCTGGCGCACGAGCTGCGCATCGGCAACCTCGACGCTCAGCGCGATTGGGGCTTCGCAGGGGACTATGTAGAAGCCATGTGGTTGATGCTTCAACAAGACACCCCCGACGACTACGTGATTGCCACTGGGAAAACACACACTGTACAGCGCCTGCTCGAAGTTGCGTTTGGCTGTGTTGACCTCGACTGGAAGAACTACACCGTGCAGGACGAGGCCTTCATGCGCCCGGCTGAGGTTGACCTGCTCATCGGCGACCCGTCTAAAGCTCACGCCAAGCTGGGCTGGGAACCCACGGTGACGTTTGAACAGCTCATCGAGATGATGGTGCAAGCCGATATTGAACGCTTGAAGCACAACCCGAGCGACATCGTGTGAGCTACCGACCCCGATGAACTTCCACGATCAAAGGACACCGCATGGGGTTGTTTGACACCCACTGCCATTTGAACTTCGACGCCTACGCCGCCGATCTCGATCACGTCATAGCGGCGTCGGCTGCTGCGGGTGTCACCCACTTCATCGTGCCCGCCATCGACCTGCCCACCAGCCACGAAGTCATCGCGCTGGCCGAGCGCTACGATGGCATCTACGCCGCCATCGGAATTCACCCCAACTCCACGGCAGCGTTTGTGCATGACCACCTTGATGAACTACGCGCGTTGCTGCCCCATCCTAAAGTTGTCGCCATCGGTGAAATCGGCCTAGATTACTATTGGGACTTTAGCCCGCCAGATCACCAACAGCAGGCCTTCGAAGCGCAGCTCCAGCTCGCGAATGAGTTCAACTTGCCAGTGATCATCCACAACCGAGACGCGCACGAACAAACCCTCACCACGTTAGCGCGTTGGCAGCCCGCTGATCCGCAGCGGCCGGGAGTGCTGCACTCCTTCAGCGGGGATCGCATCCACGCTGACCGAGCGCTCGCCATGGGGTTCTATCTCGGGTTCACTGGGCCGATCACCTACAAAAAAGCCGAGGTAACGCGCCAGATCGCAGCCTATGCGCCCCTTGATCGCATCCTCGTTGAGACCGACAGCCCTTACCTCACACCCGTTCCACATCGCGGTGAGCGCAACACCCCGGCCTACATTCCCTTGATCGTGGAGCAGATCGCGGCGGTGCGCTCAATCCCTAAAACAGACATGGCGCAGGCATCCATCCAGAATGCGCTGCGCCTGTTCAGGATCAAGCCTGCTTAACGGGCACGCCACGGGGTCTGCGTCAGGCGATACTCCAGCTCAGCCTTCATTAGCTCGATACGAGCGTCCGCAATCGTCTGGTTGATGCGCCCTGCCGCGACTGCCTCGGCCAGACGTTCGCGCGTTGGAGCTAACAAAGTGTCGATGAAGGCGTCAAGTGATTGGCCAGCCTCTTCAAGGATGACCGCTACGCTCTTGCCTTCGTTGAGGGCAGTGCGCACCTCAGCGCGCGTCAAACCAGTGGCTTCCATCAGCGACCGCACAACGTAATCATAGGAGCCACCAATCACACCAGCTTGACCGATCCTTCCACGCAGCGGCGCTTGACCGTTGAGTATATCATCCACAAACGCGGGCAGTTCAGCCAAAAGCGCTTCAGCACGCTCTGGGGTCATTCGCCCTGCTTCTACCTGCGCGTTGATGCGCGCGGTCACGTTAGCGATGATCTGCTCTGTCACTGCCGCAAGGTCAGCGCCCGACGATGTGATCACCTCAGCAAGCGTCTGTCCATCACGCAGCGCCTCGCGGATTTCAACCAACGTCAGCCCCGTGAGGTCGGTCAACTGGCGAATCACCTCGCCTGCGTTGGCCCCTTGACCATGCCGAATCCCCGGGCCACGTCCGCCCGGCCCCATCCCCGGGCCACCGCGCCCCTCTTGTGCTGCCGCCGCCCCTGCAACCAACGCCAGCGCACACATCCCTAGCAGTACCTTTTTCTTGTTCATCGTTGTGTCCTCCTCAGATTGCTATCGCTACTTTGAGCGTATGCGCGGGATGTAACCGATCTTTCGTGAAGTTGTAAAAGGCTGGTAAACTATTTTGCATGAATCACGTAAAACCTAGCCCCATATGCAGCATTGTGATCGTCAGCTACAACGTAGCCGACTTGCTGCTTGCGTGCATCGAGAGCATCTACGCCAGCGCTGCGTCTGTTTCACCTCCTCTGACCGTTGAGATCATCGTCGTTGACTCCGCCAGCGCCGATGACACTGCTGCGCAAGTGCAGCAGCGTTACCCTGAAATCACCCTAATTGCCTGCACAGAAAATATCGGCTTCACACGCGGCAATAACCTCGGTATTCGTGCCGCGCGAGGAGAGTTCATCTTCCTGCTCAACCCCGACACGGTGCTGTTAGGCTCTGCGCTGCCTGATCTCATTGCCTTCCTGCAAGACAACCCCGATGTCGGTATCGTCGGCCCGCACACCTTCAACGCTGATATGACCACACAATCGACGCGCCGTCGCTTCCCAACCCGCTTGACTGCCTTCTTTGAGAGCACATGGCTGCAAGGATACGCGCCGCGCAAAGTGCTCGATCACTTCTACATCAACGATGTGCCCGCTGACCACATTCAAGATGTGGAATGGATGCAGGGGTCAGCCTTGTTGGTGCGGCGTGCGGTCTTCGATCAGATCGGCCACCTCGACGAGTCATATCGCATGTATTCCGAAGAACTAGACTTCTGCAAGCGCGCATCAGATGCGGGTTGGCGGCTCGTCTACAACGCAGACGCGCACATCATCCACTACGGCGGAGCCAGCAGCGATCAAGTCGGCGCGCTCAAGCACATCTACTTTCAATCCAGCAAAATTCGCTATCACCGCAAAGTGCATGGGGTAGTCTTTGCGCAAGCGCTGCGGCTGTTCCTGCTGACAAGCTACCTTTCTCAGATCGTAGTGGAGACGGTTAAAGGGCTGCTTGGCAGCAAGCCCCCGCTGCGGCAGCAGCGGGTTCAAACCTATTGGCAGGTGATACGCAGCGGTCTGCGAGTCCGTCCATGAATCGCCCTCGCTTCCTGAACGACCTAGCTGCTTGTCTGCTGCTAGTTGCGCTGTGGTTTGTATTTTTCGCGCGCGCTCTGCCGTTAAGTAGTGATGCGCTCCTGCCAGCACAGGGAGACTTCTACGGCCAGTTCTACACCTTCAGCGTCTACCAGTTCGAGCGTATGACCGCTGGGGAACTGCCGCTGTGGAACCCTTATAACCACGCTGGTTTCCCGTTCATCGCAGACCCGCAAACGGCCGTGTTCTACCCGCCGCGCCTGCTCATGATCGCCGCTGCGCACATGACAAACGCAGGCTGGAGCGTTGACGCGCTGCTGCTGGAAGGACTGCTGCATTTTCTGTTCGCCTCGCTGGGGTGGTATGTGTTCTTGCGCGTCCTGACGCATGAGCGCACCGCGTCGATACCAGCAGCGTTCAGCGGCAGCGTGGTCGCAGTCTATGGGGGATTTCTGACTGGCTATCCCCTCCTCCAGCTTGCCATCCTTGAGGGCGCAGTCTGGCTCCCATTGATGCTAGTGGCGCTGCGGTTAGCCGTCCAACAGGGAGCTGTTCAATGGGGCTGGCTGATGGCGGCATCGGCTGCGCTCGGCCTGTCATGGTTGGCTGGGCACTCGCAAACGGCGTGGTTCTGCACCGTCTCGGGCGTGAGCTTCCTGCTCTACCAGAGCTGGCAAAACCGTCTCAAGCCGCAGATCACGGGGCTGATGCTGGTCGTCTTCGGGTGCATTACATTCGGCGCAACCGCTGTGACGCTGCTGCCCGGGCTGGAGTATCTGCGCAGCACGTCACGCGCCGATATGGACTTCGCGCAGAAAGCCAACGGCTTCCCGCTGCGCGATGTCGCACAGATGATCGTGCCCGGGGTGGTCAGCCTGTACTCGCCCCTGTTCATCAGCGTGACCGGCTTAAGCGTGGCGCTGTGGGCGCTCCAAGACAGAGCAACGTGGTTCTGGGGCGGCGTGGCGCTTATCGCCCTCCTGCTCAGCTTTGGCGGCAATGCTCCGTTTTACGGTTTGGTCTATCCGCTCCCAACTGGATTGAGTTTCTTCCGCGGGCAAGAGCGTTTCGCGTTTTTAGTCAACGCGGGCCTCGCTGTCATGGTGGCTTATGGCGTGACAGTCGCTTTAACAGCGCGTCCGCCGTTTTGGCGGCGGTATGTGCGATGGTGGTTCATCGCCATGAGCATCTTGTGTCTCGTGTTTTTGGCGGCGTCGGTTGCTGCAAATGGCCAGCCCAACGCGCTCGCGCCGCTGCTGCTCAGCACCGTGGCCTTCTTCACCTTGTGGGTCGGCTCACGCCGCTGTGGCCTCGCTGCAACCAGCGTCCTGCTGCCGTTGTTCATCGCGCTGGAGCTGCTGCGGCTCGGCTTGAGCAGTTCGGCTGTGTTCGTCCCCCGCGAGCAAGTCGGTGATCTGCAACCCGCTGCTAACCTGACTGCCGTCATCCAAACAGACGCAGACACCTTCCGCGTGGACGGCTTCCGCGGCCTGCACGATCACTACGCCAGCGTCGTCCGTCTGCAAGACATCCGCGGCATCAGCCCACTGTTCATCACCACCGTTGAGCGCATCATCAACCGTGACTACAGCCACAACCCGCTCGCATGGGAGCTGTTCGCAGTGAAATATGTCTACAGTGACCGCACAGCCTTCTCAACGCCGACCAACGTGCTGGCCGAGGGCATTGATCGCTACGGCCCCATCGTCCTCCACCAGCTTGAGAATCCGCGCCCCTTTGCCCATCTGATCTACCGCGCCGATGTCGTCGACAGCGACGAATTCGCATGGGCGCTGCTGAACGATCCGCGCTATCAACCGCGTGAGGCCGTAATCTTGCTTGGCGAGCCAACCCAGACCCTACCTACTCAAGCAACAGATACGGCCCGCGCTACCGTGACATTGTTCCAGCCAGAAGCTGTGACTATTGAGGTCGAAACATCTGAAAACGCCATCTTGTCGCTTGCGATGGTAGACTACCCGGGCTGGCATGCCACCCTCAACGAGCAGCCCATCCCGATTCGCCGTGCCTATGGCGCGCTGATGGCGTTTGAAATTCCAGCCGGTGATCACATTTTGGCGTTGACTTACCGTCCACTTAGCTTCATCATCGGTGCGATCATCAGCGCTGGCACATGGGGTTTGTTCATCGCATGGCCGTTCATTCGTCGTTTTAGAGTTCATCCATGAATACGTCCCTCAGTTTACAACTGTGGTTCTCGAGCCGTTCGCCCGTTGTTCAGTCCATATTGACTGGGCTGATGATCGGGTTGTGCGCAGGCTTGATCGCGCTCGGGATGGCAGCGTTGGGGCCGGTTGTCGCGCTGGCGCTGTTGGGGGGCCTCACGGTAGGGTTCATCGCGCTCAGCAGCGTCACAATGGCCTTGATTGTTGCGCTGTTCTCGTTGATGCTGCTGCCGTTTGGCACGCTCCCGGTGCGAATCGGCATCACGCCCAGTTTTCTAGATGTTGCACTCGGCGCGTTCGTGCTGGTCTATGTGATCCGCCGCATGACCCGCGAGCACACTGGCTTCACGCTGACGCCAGTACACGCCCTCATCACGCTGTACATTATGTGGTTCATCTTCGCCTTTGCGTTGGGTATGCAGTACGGCGCACCCACCGCAACCATCGTGCGGCGGCTCGCAGCAGCATTGTTGGCGATGAGCATGACCTTCATCCTCGTTGACTTGCTGCGAGACACGCGCAGCCTCACCCGCATCGTGCAAGTCATCATGATCGGTTCAGGCGTGCAAGCGCTCATCGCAATCGTCCTCTATCTTCTGCCGGATACGCTCACCGAGAACATCCTCGTGCGTCTGGCGCGCTTTGGCTACCCTGATGGTGGCGTCGTGCGCTACATCGAGAGCAACCCCGCCCTCGGTGAGCGCGCCATCGGAACGTGGGTCGATCCGAACGCGCTCGGTGGATTCATGGCCGTCGGCGCGGCGCTCCTCCTCCCGCACGTCCTCGCCGATTCAAAGGTGCTGCGCCCGCGCTGGCTGGCAGGCTTATTGTGCGGGTTGTGTGTGGTGGCATTGTATTTGTCTAACTCACGCGCGTCGTTCCTCGCGTTTGCCTTCAGCCTCGGCGTGCTCATCCTGATTCGCCATCGCCAGTACATCCCCATACTGCTGATCGCAGCCAGTGGCTTCCTGCTGCTGCCCCAGACGCAGAACTTCATCGACCGCATCATTCAAGCCTTTCAAGGCGCTGATTTGGCGACTCAGATGCGCATCGGTGAGTGGACAGACGCGCTTGAACTCATCAGCCGCTTCCCGATTGCAGGCATCGGCTTCACTGGCACACCCTATCGCAATGTATACACTGACGTCGCCAATATGTATCTCATCATGGCCAACCAGATCGGCTTGGTGGGCGTGGCGTTCTTCCTGATTGCCATGGCAGGCGTGTGCATTTACGGCCTAAGCGCATGGCGCACCAGCCGTCTTGACCCCATTTTGGAGCCACTGCACCTCGGCTTGTTCTTGGCGCTCGCCACGGCTCTGATCAACGCCGTCGCCGATCTTTACTACTTCCGGCTTGACTTCCAATCGTCGATCACATTCTTCTGGGTGATTGCTGCCTTATGTATCGCCGTCGCGCGGATCGGGCATCAACACGCCAAGACTTCAGGATTGCGATAGCGCACGCCGTCCTCTATACTGTCGCAGTCTGCGCCTATGCAGCCGCTTTCCGCTTCATCAGATCGCCATGGTCGAGATGAGGCTGTTATCCGGGGAAAGGAGCCAAGAGAATACCCCATGAAACGACCATATGAATTGACTGTGGTCATTCGCATTCTGGCGAATGACGAAGAAACGCAAAACGCGATTGAGCAGGTGCGCGCTTGGATCGAGCAGCCGGATAACACCGGCACGCCGCAAGGGACCGTCACCCGCATTGATCGTACAACCCTCGGTCGCCGTAAGCTGGCCTACGAGATCGACAAGCAGCGCGACGGCCTCTACGTGATCTACCACGCCGACATCGAGCCAACTCATATCGGTGAGCTGGAGCTGAACCTCAAGTTGGCTCAGACCGTGCTTCGTCACTTGCTCGTCCGCCTTGATGAGGATGGTGAAGTGCCGTTGGCCGCCCCCGCTGAGGCAGCCGTCGCTGTTGAGCCAGTAGCCGAAGATGAGCCTGCGGCCGAGCCTGAAGAAGCCAGCCCCGCCGAATAGGCGCAGCGCCCAGATCTAGGACGACGATATGCCACGCGGGCTGAACAAGGTCATTATTATCGGTCATGTTGGGCGCGATCCTGAAATGCGCTACACGCCCAGCGGCCGCCCAGTGACCAGTTTCAGCGTCGCGGTAGGTCGCACGTGGACATCATCCGAGGGTGAGCGTCACGAAGAGACCGAGTGGTTCAACGTCGTCGCATGGGGCACACTGGCCGAAATTTGTAAGACACACCTTGCGAAAGGGCATCAAGTCTACATCGAAGGCCGACTGCAAACCCGCAGTTGGGAGGACGACAGTGGCAAGAAGCACTTTCGCACAGAACTCGTCGCCAATGAGATGATCCTGCTGGGTGATCGCACGCTTGACCAGCACTACACCAGTGACGACAACGACGGATACGCATTCTAGGCGCGAACGCGCATAACAAGTGAGGAGAACCAAAATGGTTGACATGGATGATGATGATCGTCGCCGCGGCCCCCGCCGCAGTGAAGGCCGTGGTGGCATGAGCAGTGCACGCAACGGTAGCAGCCGTCGTGAGCGCAGCTCGCGCGGGCGCGCCGAGTACTGCCCTGAAGGCAAATGCTTTGACTACAAGGACGTTGAAACGCTCAAGCGCTTTATCGGTGAAACAGGCAAGATCAAGCCGCGCCGCCAAACTGGCTGCTGCGCTCGCTGCCAGCGTGAACTCGCGCGTGAGGTCAAGCGCGCTCGGCACTTGGCGCTGCTGCCCTTCGTCGATAACAACGACTAAATCCAAGCCGTGGCGCAGAGGAGAGGCTTCCCCTCTGCGCCTTGATTGCACGCACCCGTGAGGAGTTTTCCGTTATGAGCAAACGTTCGACGACTGGCCTGCCGGACAAGGGTAAATCAGTCAGCCAGCAGCCAGAGCGCCAACTCTCCCGTGTCGAAAAGATCTGGGAGCAGCTTCTAGGCAATCCTAAAAACCGTGCCGAACGTGAAGAAGGCTTCGTCCGGTTGATCACTCGCACGCTGGGTGTCCTCGCCGCGGTTCTTGCCTTGCTGTTTGGCATCTCGTTGTTCAACGAGCAGGTGATCATCCCCAACCAAGCCATCGCCTCGGTGGGTGGTGAGGCCATCACGGTGCAGCAGTTCCGTGATCGCCTGCGCTTTGAGCAGGTCACCATCGCCAATCGCCTGAACAACGACGCGGCCCAGCTTCAAGCATTTGGCATCGATCCTAATCAGTACTTCAGCCAGAATGAACCATACCGCACCCTGCTCAATGAGCTGAACTTCCCGGATCAGCTTGGGCGCCGCGTGCTCGACGACATGATCGGTGACTTGCTGGCTGAGCAGGAGGCGCGCCGCCTCGGCGTGACGGTCACTCAGGACGACATTCAAAACCAGATCAATCAGTTCTTTGGGTTTGACCCGACGCGCGTCGCCATGACCGGCATGGAACCGACTGCCACGACTGAACCAACCGTGACCCCCACGCCGTTCGTCTCGCCTACGCCGTCGCCAACGTTCACACCCACCCCAACGCCGACGATGACGCCCACCCCCGATCCTGAAGCGACCCCTGAAGCCACTGTGGAAGTCAGCCCCACCTTCGAGCTGCCCACGATTACGCCGATGCCGACGCTCTCGATTGAAGATCAACAGCGCCAGTTCGAAGAAAACGTCCGCAACTACAACCTCAGCATCCGGCAGGCCAGCGGTATCGGACAGGAGGTGATCGACCAGTCCTTCCGTCGGCAAGCGCTGCAAGATGCGATTGCGGAATACCTGCTTGGTGAGGAGAAGCGCACGACCTACGTCCGGCTGCGTCATATCCTCGTCGCCACACGTGAACAAGCGCTTGACGTGATCGCTGCCCTCAACAACGGGGAACCCTTCTCGGCCCTTGCCGCTGCTGTCTCAACAGATTCTGGCTCTGCTCAAAACGGTGGGGTCTACGATTGGGCGCCTGCGCTCAACTATGTCGACGCCTTCCGCGATGCCGCGCTCACGCTCGAGATCGGCGCAATTAGCGAGCCAGTGCAGACCGAATTCGGTTTCCACGTGATCCAAGTCATGGGGCGCGAGGAGCGCGTCGTGGCAGAAGCAGATATGGATCGCGTCAAGCAAGCGCTGTTCACTCAATGGCTGCAAGCGCTTCGCCGCGACAACCAGCCCAACATCTCAATCGCCAGCAACTGGGTCGACTTCGTGCCACCGCTTGAGTAGCCCCTATTGCCAACAGACAAACCCCGCCATGCGCGGGGTTATTTATTGATGCCAAGATATGCTTCGATGCGCGAGGCAAAGTCCATCAGCGTGCGTAGTCCATCGGCAAACTGCGCTGCATCACGCCCGAGGATCAAAGTGGGCACATTGTTTTCAGTGTGGCGGCGATCCCCAATATGCTCCATGTTGCCATGATCGCTGGTCAGAATGACGAGGCCCTCGTCCGGCTCCCACGCGGCGCAGATCCCAGCAATCACCCCATCGAGTCGCATGAGCATGGCTGCGCCCTCTTCCACCGTCCCACGATGCCCAATGTAATCCGTGATCCAATGGCTGTGAAAGGCAAACTCGTACTCACGCGACATGGCCACCAAACGCTGACCAGCTTCAAATGGCGTGTAAATCGGCGTATCGCTGTATTTGAGATGGGAGCGCCATTCCTCCCCTGTCCACTCAGCAGTAAGCGCACGTCCGGCGCGCAAATCATCTGCCGTAAACAGACGCTGCCCGCTGGCAATGGCCGCAAATTGGATGCTGCTCGGCAGCGTCTTGCCGCGGCTGATGCTCTGCAGCAGCCGGTCTGGATAGGCGTCCAAAAGCGCCGCACGCAGCCCAGCCTGACGCACCCGCATAAACAAATTGTCCTTCGACAAAAGCTGGCGGATCGGCTCATTGGGCTTGGGGCCATAGTGCTCCCCGATCCGCTGTGGCACGTTCTCGCCCGTCAAGATGACAGCTTGTGATGACCCGCTCTGAGGCCGTCCGGGAACCCCCAATCGCGGATCAGTCGGCACAAATGCGCTCTCATCCGTGATGACGGCCGGCGTGGTGTCAAACCAGCTCGCGCCCCCTGTGAAGCGCCGCAGCGTCGGCAGCTCCGCCACACTGAACGGGTTGATTGCTGGATCATCTTGCCCCAGCCCAACACCATCGATAAATAAAAACAGGATACGCTTCATGCGAGAAAGGGATTCGTGCGGCGCTCAGCGCCAATCGTCGTGGGCTGCCCATGGCCGCTCAAGACGCGCGTCTCATCTGGCAGTGTCAGCAGTTGGGTCTCAATCGAGTGAATCAGCCGCTCGTAGCTGCCACCCGGCAGATCTGTCCGCCCGATGCTGCCTTGAAACAGGGTATCTCCGCTGAAGACCACAGCGTGATCCGGCATGTAGAACGCAAGATGTCCATCGGCATGGCCGGGCGTGTAGAGCGTCTTGAGCTGAATCGCATCCAGCGCGATCATCTCCGGTTCATCCCCGATGAGGCGATCCACCGGTGGCGCTTCTGGGAATCGCCCCAACCCAAACCGCATACCCTGCTCGGGCAGGCGTTCCAACCACGGCACGCTGTCACGATGCGCGATGAAAGGCGCGCCGGTTGCATCCTTGATGGCTTTGGCCGCCAGCACGTGGTCAAAGTGAGCGTGCGTCGCCAAGATGAGACAAATCTGCCAGCCACGATCTGCCGCAATGTCAAGGATGGCGTTGGCATCGTCCACCGGATCAATCAACAGCGCATTCCCAGTGGACGTGTCCGCCACCAAGTAAGCATTCGTCTGCACCATCCCCAGCGTCATCATCACAATGTCAATGCTCATGCTATCGCCACCGTTCGCCTTACTAACCGCTCACGCAAGAGTTGAACCAGCAGCCGCAGCTCCTGCATCCCCAGCAGCCAACCAGCACCGAAGAACACGCCCGCGCCCACGACCACTTCGGCCCCAAGCAGCAGCGCTGTGATGATCGTGCCGCGGCCAGCGATGCCCAGCATGACCCAACCAAACTGCATCAACGCCAGCACCAGTGCCATCACGAGGCTGGCCGCCAGCGCACGAACAGTAGTCGCCGCGAGCGTCCCTTCCTCAATCCCATGCCAGCGCAGCCGCAGCAGAACTAGCAAAATGCCCACTTCAACCGCCGTTCCCAGCGAATTAGCAAGCGCAAGGCCGCTCACGTTCCCAATGATTGGCTCTGTGGCTGTAAACTCGATTTGGGACTGCGCTAGCCGATACACCGCTTGCGCATCCGCCACAGCAACCCCACTCAGCATGAACGACAGCACCAAGTTGACCGCTGCGCCCACCAGCGCCGCCCACAGCGGCGTGTAGGTATCGCCGTCAGCGTAGAAGCTGCGCGCCACCACCTCCAGCATACTGTGCACAATCAACCCCAGCGTGAACGCTCGCAGCGTACTGTAAACGAGCGCCGAGGCCGTCGCGTCGAAAGCTCCGCCTTCCAGCAAGCTCACAAGCGGCTGCCCCACCACAATTAACCCGATGGCGGATGGGATGCTCGCAACCAAGATAAAGCGCAGCGCGCTGCTCATCGCCAAGCGCTTGCCGTTGTCGTCGCCGGTTGCGCTCAGGGCAGCCAGCGTTGGGAAGATGACGATGCCCATGGCCGTGCCGATGAGCGTTTGCGGGATCTGCATCAAGCGCCAACCCCAATCGAACGCGCTTACCGCCCCCTCACCCAGTCGTGATGCGATATTCGTCATCACGAGGAAGTTCATCTGAAACACCCCCAACCCCAAGATACGCGGGATCATGCGCTTGACCACTGTCCGCAGCTGCGGATCGCCGAACTCAAAAATCGGCTGCCAGCGCATTCGATGCCGCACCAGCCCGGGCACTTGGATCAACAAGTGCATCGCCGCGCCCAACACCGTGCCTACAGCCACACCCTCCAATCCAAACGGCTGAAGCAGCACCACCACCCCGAACAAAATGCCGATGTCGTACATAATCGGGGCGAGCGCCGGCAGCAAGAAATGGTTGTGGCTCTGCAAGATGCCGCTGAAGATGCCGCTGATCGAGAAGATGATCGTCCCCAGCAGCAAAATCCGCATCAGGACGATGGTCTGTTCGGTCGTGGCAGGGGCAAAGCCCGGGGCGATAATGTTGGGCACGAGCCAAGGCGTCAACACAAATACTACTCCGCTAATGAGCAGCGCCGCCGTCAGCACGGCGTTGATCACCATGCTGGCCAAACGCCACGCGCCGTCCCGATCCTGACGCGCGAGGTAGCCGCTGAAGATCGGGATGAAGGCATGCCCCAACGCTCCACCGCTGATCAGCACGACGATCAATTCCGGCACGCGGTTGGCGGTCACATAAGCATCAAGCTCGCGCCCCACGCCGAAATAACGCGCGATGATAAATGTCTGCACAAGGCTAATGAGCTTCGTCGTCCCAAAGATCACCATCACCAGCGCAGTTGAAAACGCAACCTGCCGCAGCCGTGATGGCATCCCCCCTGCTTGATCGGTCATAGCTTATCCTAGTCGTGCGAGCGCTTGGCGCGCGGCCTCAAATGTACTGTTGTAGCTGAGCGCGCGCCGGAACTCAGCTTCGGCACGGGCGCGGTCACCCTGCGCTGCGAACACGCGCCCGCGCCAATAATAGCTCTCTTCCAACTCGGGCGACGTTGTCAGGTTAGACTGCACGAGGCTTAGCACATCGTCATAGCGCCCCACGTGGTAATACGCCTCAAAGATGCCGAATTGATACCACAGCATACGCCACGGCAGCTCGAGCTGGCGTGCGCGGTCGAAGGCGCTAGCGGCCTCAGCGTAACGCTCGAGCATCGTCAGCGACGAGCCGAGGTTAAACCACGCGAACGCATCTTGGCGGTTCTGCCGTGCCTCGGCCTGCGCCTGCTCAAGCGCAATCTGCGCGCTCTGCCGTTCATCAAAACGCGCCCCAAGGATGTCGCGCAGGATGTCCTCATCTGCCGGGTTATAAACCACAATGTACGTGCGATTGAACGCCCGCCAATCGGCATCCAACGCAGCATAGCTCTCCTGTACGCCCATCCCAGCCGCCCCTGTGCCGAGGAAGCTGTCAAAGGCGTAGAACACGCGCTGCGCGTCGTCATAGGCCACCAACAGTTGATAATGCCCCACCCAATCGTAGGCCTCGAACATGATACCGCGCTCGATGATGACCGGAAAGCGATTGGCAATCAGCAGTTTGAGCGTCGTCAGGTCGCCGCCAACGCGCGCAATCGCCCGAAGCTGCGAACGTGTGTTGACGAAGCGCACCAGCTCATCCGGTGAGACGTTCTTGTCCTCACGGTTGGGCCGCAAGTAGGTGCGGGCGTACTGCTGATCGCGCGTCCAACCGAAGTAGCTCATCGCCATCGTCAGCGTTGCCGGGCCGCAGTTGTTCCAATCCTGTTGACTATGCGTAAAGCCCACGATCCGCTCCGCCACCGGGATGACTGGCCCAACCGTCCGCACATCGACTGTGGGCATGATGGCAGGCGCGAGGGCTGCTTCCGTCGGGGGCACAGCAGCTGTAGCCTCCACCGAGAGCGCAGTGGCCGTGGCGGTTGGGGCCTCAGTCGGCTGTTCAGTCGGCGTCGGCGTAGCCGAAGGAGTTTCAGTCGCCATCGGCTCCGGTGTGGTGGGCAGCAGCAGCGGCATCGTCAGCAGCAAGTTCGCAGCATCCTCATCTGTCAAATTGGGATCCACCGTAGGAACCGTGCCGCCCATAGGCGTAGGCGGCAAGAAGGCGCGCATAAACGGAAGCTGCTCCAACACGCGCTGCTGCTGGCTGGGGCGCAGCACTTCCCGGAAGGCATAAATGCCGCCGAACGCTCCCACAATGACCAGCACGAACAGCACGATCACACCCCAAAACAGCGCGCGGGGCGGCCCGTCCGTCCCATCGTCTTGAACTTTAATCGACACCCGGCGCATGCTCGGTTGGGTATCATGTTGATGATCAGACATCACGCAACCTCATGTAGCAACAGTCTCGGCACAGGCTGGCTGTGCAGGCCATCATTATAGGGGTCAACCCTTGCGTAAGCCAACACACAACGTCCCTTGAACCCACCGTTTACCCTATGCCCTCTGCCGCCTACAATGCACGTAGACGAGGACAGAACGCATGGCAAAATATCGTAACCAACTCATCGCAGGCGCGTTAATCGCGCTGACGATTTATATCTTGTACTTTTTCGTTGCAGACTACCAGTTTGGGGCGGCTCTGACGGACACACTCGGCAGCTTCAATTGGGCGCTGCTGCCGCTGCTCGTCGGCACACAGCTCTTGATGGTGGCGTTTCGGTTCATCGCGTGGCAGTACTACCTCGGCGTGATCCGCGCCCGCCATCGCATCCAAGTATTCGACAGCTTCGTTTTATTCGTGTCCTGCTTCACGCTGGTGATCAGCCCGGGGAAGGCGGCTGAAGTCCTCAAAAGCGTGCTGCTGCGCGCCAAGACCGGTGTGCCTTTTGCCCGCAGCGTCCCGATTGTGCTGGCCGAACGCATCATCGACGGCCTAGCGGTGATCGTGCTGATGACACTCGCGCTGCTGTTCGCTGGTGCGCAGCTTAACCTCGGCGAGTATGAGGGGATCAACTACGACACGCTAAGCCGTACTATTGTCTTCGGATCGCTCGTCGCCATCGGCAGTGGCCTCGTCGTCGTGCAGATCAAGCCGCTGGCCTATGCCGTCCTCAACACCCTCTACAAACTGCCCCTGCTGCGCCGTGCCTATCGTCCTTTGTTGACCTTTTACGAAAGCAGCCGCACCATCTTTCAGCTTCGCCATGTCATCCCGATGACGTTCGTGGGGACGGGTGTGTATTTCGCCAGTGTACTGTGCTTCATTCTGGTGCTGTACGGCTTCGGGTTGGAGATTACGTGGCAGTTGGCGCTGCAAGCCACGTTCATCGTTGGCGTTACCTCGGCCATTGGCGCGCTGAGTTTCGTGCCCAACGGCGCAGGCATCACTGAAGTCACCAACATCGGCCTGCTGATGGCGATTGTCGCGCCGCTCGACCCCACCATGACCCCAGCGGTCGCCGTCAGCGCGTCGCTCATTCAAGGGTTCTTTCACAAGTGGCTGCGCGTCTTGTTTGGGTTAGGCATTGCGATCATCTTCCGCGAGCGCCTGTTCACCCCTGCAACGCAGGAGGCGCTCCGCGAGTTTGAAGCACACGAGGAACAGCGCCGTCATGGGGTGGAGTTGGCCTCCACATAAGCTTGCAACACCGCGGAGCCGACGGCTGTGGCTTCTCGCACATCCGCCGTGTTTTCAAGGATGACCAGCACCACGATCTGATCGTCACCCTTCGAGACGAACCCAGCAAACCAGACCTGCGTCTCTTCGCCAGATTGTGCCACTGCGGCGTACCCGCCCATGCCATTGGGCAGGCCGAGCAGCGAGCCGGTCGCCAGCAGCCAATCGCGTCCCTGTGTTGCAGCGGCCCGCGTCACAAAGCTGATCTCTTGGCGTGGGCGCGGCAGCACCTGCCACCCCGCCTGCGGAGGGCGCACCGCATCCGCTAAACGCAGCGGCGGAACCGCCCCCTCACTGACCACCGCCGCCAAGAAGCGCGCAAACGCCAGCGGGTTCAGCGTGAGCCTCCCCTGCCCCAACACATCATCCAGCATGAGCGCTGACCGTTCTCCCGCAGGGGTCGCCTCTGGCACGAGAACGCGCCCGACATCGACCGGTGGAATGGCCTCCAGCTCAAACGAGACCAGCGTTTGCCCGATGGCGCTCGCATCAAGAATCGTTGTCAGGCGCACCACTCCCGCTGGGCAGCCATGGCTCAGCGCATCGGCCAACGTTAGCTCAGGCGTCGGTGGAGCGATGGCACAGTTGATCATCACGCCATTGACAGTTTGTGGCGCGTCGGCCTGTGGGATCGGCATACTCAAGTCCACGTTCCCCAGCGCCGCAAGCAGCACCATCGGCAAATGCAGGGCGCTCCCGGGCTGATAGCGACCTTGCAGCGCACGGTTGAAGAACGGATTCTCAGGCGATTGAGACAGCACCGCCCATTGTTCATCCAGCTCATTCGGATCATAAGTTGGTCGGCTCACTAAGGCGAGAATGTCGCCTTGCTCTGCATTCAGCGCAATCACGACGCCACGACGCCCGCCAACAGCCTCGCTGGCGACGTCTTGTAATTCCCATCGGAGGGTCAAGCGGACATCCGTCCCGACGCGCGGCAGCCCCAGCACCTGCTCCCGCCACCATCGCTCCCACGTATCCGGCTCATCGCGTCCCGAAAGCAGCCCATCGTAGAAGGCCTCCACCCCACCCGTGCCATAGCGGAAGCTGTAGTAGCCCAGTGTTCCAAAGAACGCAGGCGCAAGATACATGCGCACAGGGAAGCGCCCTCGATCCACAACAGAGTGCGCCAGCAGCATCTCACTCGCATCGTAGATTGCGCCGCGGCGGATCGCGCGCTCAAATTCCACACGGCGCGGGTTGTCCTCCCGCAGCAGCAGGCTCTCCGGCCCGGCAACCGCCCAATAGGCAGCGCTCCCTACCACCACGAGCAGCCCAACCAGCAGACCGAACAAAATGCGCCCGATTTCACGCTCAAATGGCATCAGTCACGCTCACACGATAGGCGCAGCAGCAGCCCAACCATCACAAAGCTCATTAGGAGCGAGCTGCCCCCATAGCTCACGAAGGGCAGCGTGACGCCCGTCAGCGGCAGCAGTCGAAGCACGCCGCCCAAGATGAGCAGCGTCTGCACGCCGAGCGATGTGGTCAAGCCCGCTGCCAGCAGCACGTTGAAGGGGTTGCGCTGCTGGTCAATCGCCGCGCGCATCCCCCGCATGAGCACAACGCTAAACACCCCCAGCAGTGTCACCACGCCCAGCAGACCCCATTCCTCGGCAAGGGCGGCAAAGACAAAATCGCTGTGCACCACCGGAATATACGAGGGCGCACCCCGCCCGATCCCTTGGCCGAACACGCCGCCGCTGCCGAAGGCCATCAAACTCTGCACGATCTGATAGGCACGGCCGTCTGCATCTGGCCACGGGTTGAGCCAGATATCTACGCGCAGCCGCACGACGGCAAAAATCACGTAGGCCGCAGCGCCCGCCGCCCCAGCCAGAAGCAGGCCGCTCACCAACACCCACCATTGGCCGCTGGCAATGTAGATGAGGACGATGAAGATGAAGAAAAAGAGCATGGCTGTTCCGAGGTCACGCTGCCACACCAGCACCACCACACAGATCGACCACATGAGCAGCATTGGCCCCAAAATCCGCGGTGACATCCATGCCTGCTGCCACCAGTGATTGCCGTTCAGCCGCAGCGTGAGGTATTGATCGCTCAAGTAGCTGGCAAGAAACGCCACCAGAATGATCTTCAACAGCTCGCTGGGCTGAAAAAACACCCCGCCTACGCCCAGCCACAGCGCTGGCGCGCCCACCAACCCCGATGGATTGCGCCCCAGCACAATCGTGCTGATCAACAGACCTAGCCCGAACAGCAGCAGCAGGTAACGATACCGCCGCAGCCAACGCAGGATCCACGGTGTGGTAGCCGTCACACACAGCGCGATCACGCTCAAGATGAGCCACACCGTTTGACGGTCAGAGAAGTTGGGTGCGAGCCGGTCGATCAGCAGCAGCCCCCACCCAGCCAAAAACATGACCAGCGGATACAAATAGGGATCGCGCCCGGGCAGGCGCTTGGCCAAGTACCACCATCCACCCCATGCCGATACGCCCCACGCCAACGACTGCACCAAGACCGAGTCGCCGCCCAGCCCCAGTAGTGCCAGCGCCGCCGTGTTCACCGCCACAAACGCTGTAGCGATTCCAAGCAGCACGGCCTCAAGCCGCGTTCGTTGGGTGGACTCGGCGTCTAGGCTGAATACGAGTCCGCTCATCACCGATTTAACACACGCGCCACAATCGGCCCCAAGCGAGCTTGTAGTTGCGGGTCGATCCGATCATGATGCGTCATAATGGCTGCTTCCAGCGCATGATGCGCGGGTGATGTTTGCGAGGTGTCAAACGTCGCTAGCGCCTGCAGCACCACCGCCTCCACCCGCGCGATGTTGCCCTTGAAGGTGTGCATCACCTGCTCAACCGTTACCGGCTCCTCAGACTCGTGCCAGCTGTCATAGTCGGTAATGTGGGCCAGCGTTGCATAGGCAATCTCGGCTTCACGGGCGAGGAACGCCTCCGGCGCGGTGGTCATGCCGATGATGTCACACCCCCACGCCTTGAAGATGCGGCTCTCGGCGCGCGTGGCAAAGCGCGGCCCTTCCTCAACAAGGAAGGTGCCCTTCCCGTGCACCACCGCCCCCAATGATGTCGCCGTGGCCACCAGATGAGCGCTGAGCGCTGCGTCGAACGGGTCAGCCACGCTCACATGGGCGACGAGACCACGGTCAAAAAACGTGCGTTCGCGGCGGCCTGTGGTGTAGTCGAAAATCTGATCCGGCACGACAAGGTGCCCGGGCGCATAGTCCTCCCGCAGACTGCCACAAGCGTTCACCCCAATGATGTAGCGCACGCCCAGCGTCTTAAGCGCGTAGATGTTCGCCCGCTGTGGGATGTCTGACGGTGGGATAAAGTGACCTTCACCGTGCCGCGCGAGGAACGCAATCCGCCGCCCGTGCAGCGCCCCTGTGACGATCTCGCTGCTGGGGCTGCCAAACGGGGTATCAATCGCATGCCGCCTGATGTCGCTCAGTCCGGGCATCTGATACAGCCCAGAACCGCCAATTACTGCAAGGTCAATCGTTTCTGTCATCACAACCCTCTCAGAACGTCGCACGGAGCGCCCCACCATCCACTGGCAGAGCAACCCCATTCACATAACTTGCAGCCGGTGAGCACAAAAACACCGCCACATTCGCAAACTCGGCGGGCTGCCCCACACGCCCCAGCGGGATCGTGCTGCTCACTTTGGCCAGTTCCTCCTCCGGCGTGGATCCAGAACGCGCCGCGCGTGCCGCCATGAGCTGGTCAATCCGCCCGGTGTGGATCGTCCCGGGCAGCAGGCTGTTGAAGCGGATCCCATATCCGCCAAGCTCCAACGACAGCGTTTTCATCAGCCC
>JBDNCV010000219.1:0-4615 GCA_046719465.1 Anaerolinea sp. | reverse complement strand
GCGCTGGGCCGCGGCAGCACCTTCAGCGTGCTGCTGCCGTGCGAGCAGGCCCAAGACGGCAGCACCGTCGAGCAAGCCGGATGATGCGCCGCTGCGCGCGGACGTGAACAACGCGCTGCTTGCCGCGCTGCTGTTGAAAACCCATCTGAAAACGCTTTCTTAAAGATATTTCTTAATAATTCGTCAGCATTGTTTTTAGAGAAATTTAAGCCAAACGTGCAGAACCAACAAATAATTTTCTCTTGTAAGCGTTTACAAATGCTAGTGGCAGCGCTGCAATTTTGCGCTACAATCTAAGCGTAGGCTCATCATAACGCACGGACTATAAGGCTGTGGATATTCTGGCGACGGGGCACGAATTTACGACGATCTTCGGGCGCAATTTGATTGCTGAGCTTCCCAACATCGTCAACTACCCCTTCTTGATCGTGACGATGCCCGACCTGTGGACGATCTTCAAACCCCACTTTGACGGGGCGGACTATCGGCTCCACTTGGTCAGCACGATTGACGGCGACGAGTTGGAGCGCGAGCTGGCCGGGCTGCCGGAGTGCCGCGCCGTGGTGGGGTTGGGTGGCGGGCAAGCGGTCGATACGGCCAAGTACATCGCGTGGCGGCGTGGGCTGCCGCTGTTCCAAGTGCCCACCAGCATGACGGTCAACGCGGCGTTTGGGCATCGCAGCGGCCTGCGCTTTGGCGGCAAGGTGCGCTATGTGGGCTATGTGGTGCCGCAGGCGGTCTATGTCGACTTTGACGTGATCCAAGCCGCGCCAGCGCAGCTCAACCGCAGCGGCGTCTGTGAGATCTTCTGCTATCATACCGCCCACGCTGACTGGCGCTTGAGCGAGCAGCGCGGCCAGACGGAACCCAAGTGGCGCTATGACCAACGCCTCGTGGACACAGCTCAAGCTGTCCTGAAACGGGTCATGGACAAGCTCGACGACATCCGCGACGTGACCGAGGAAGGCATCCGCACCCTGATGACTGCCAACCGCTGGGGCGGCGCGACCTTCCACAACGCCGGCTGGAACCCGCGCCACATTGAAGGCATCGACCATTTTCTGTTCTACGCGCTTGAATACTACACTGGCAAGAAGTTCATTCACGGCCAGCCCGTGTGCTTGGGGATCGTCGTCGGCTCCATGCTGCACAACGACCGCGCCGACGAGATGCTGCGCGCGATCCATCGCGTGGGGGTGGACATTCGGCCTGAGGCGATGGGCATCACGTGGGACGATGTGGCGCACGCGCTGCATCACCTGCGCTCATTCGTGATGGAGGCGGGGCTGTGGTACAGCATCGCCCATGAGGCTGTCATCACCGATGCGTTCATCGCTGACCTTCAGGGTCGTATCACGTCCTTATATGGCGTGTGGACATCGTAAAAAGTTGAGTTCAGGAGGATAGGGTTATGCGAGTTAAAATGGCAGCGGCAGCGCTGCTGGTGGCGCTCCTCGGGGTGACAGTCAACAGCCAAGAGGGGTTCAACTGGCGGCGCTTTGAGGGCAGCAGCATCACGGTGATTATCAGCGAGCACCCCGTGACCGATGGCATCCGCACCGTCTTAGACCAGTTCACTGCTGAGACGGGCATCAACGTCACAATCGACGCGATGGCCGAGAACCTCTACTTCGACCGGATGGAGCTGGCGCTGCGCGCGCCGCAGGGCGTGGCCGATGTCTACTTCGTCCCGATGGACAGCACAGCCTTCACCCAGTGGAGCAATGGCCTGATGAAGTCGCTCACGCCGTACCTGAACGACCCGATGATGACTTCCCCCGATTACGACCTCGCGGACTTCCCGGAGGGTTTCCTCGTGGCGACGCAGTACCCACCCGGCGCGCCCGATGCTGAAAACTACGCGATCCCTGTCTCGTTTGAGGCTTACATCCTGTTCTACAACAAGGAACTGGTCGATCAGTACTTGGGCGGGGTCGTCCCGGCGACCATGCCGGAGCTGCTGGAGGCGGCCAAAACAGTGAGCGAAGCCAGCGGCGGAACGGTCGCAGGGGCGGTCATGCGCGGCATCCGCAGCCACACCATCATGGACACGGTGACTGGCATGGTTTTCAACCAAGTGGGCGATGACCTCGTGATGACGCTGCCGGGCAACATCTGGTTTGAAGGCGACTGGACAAAACCACGCCTGACCGACCCGATGGTCTACAGGGGCCTTGCAGACTACGCGGGCATGATGCAAGCTGGGCCGATCAACATCCAAGCGCTCGATTGGCCGGATGCGTCGCTGCTGTTCCAACAGGGGCGGGCGGCTTTCTTCATCGACGCCAGCTTGTTCGGGCCGGGCTTTGAGGATCCAGAGGCCAGCCTCGTTGCCGGGATCACCGGTTATGCGCCGCTGCCGCCGCGTGCTGAGGGCGCGCCGAGCCGCACCGGCCACTGGATGTGGGGCTTGGGCATCCCCGCCAACGCGCAAAACCCCGATGCCGCGTGGTACTTCATTCAGTGGATGACAAGCAAAGAGATCGAGCCGCTGATCGGCGCGCTGCACGGTGGCGCGGCCCGCATGAGCACGTGGGAGAACCCGCTCTACACTGAGACGCTTAACCCTGAATACGTGGCGACGGTGCAGGAAGTCATGGAGACGAGCCAGACGACCGTCGTCTTCCGCGAGAACTGGGCCGAGTACGCGCTGGCCATCGTGGACGTGATTCAGGAAGTCTACGCAGGCGCTGACCCCGCGGAAGCCGCTCAACGCGCTCAAGATCGTATCCTTGCGCTGGTTGCTGCTAGTCAGTAGATGCTCACCAAACTGAAACGGGAGGGGCGGGTCGCCCGCCTCTTCCCCTTCACCCTCTCACCGGCGGCGTGGTTCATGCTGCCAGCGGCGCTCGTCCTCGCGCTGACGACCATCTATCCTGCGATCTACAGCGTGGTGATGAGCTTTTTTGATTGGAACTGGGGCAATCGCCTCAACTTCATCGGGTTTGGCAACTACACAGCGGCCTTTCAAAGCGCCGAGTTTTGGAGCGTCATGGGGCAGACCTTCGCGTTTGCGCTGGGCGCGACCACCCTTGAGGTGCTGCTGGGGCTGGGGCTGGCGGTGGTGGTCAATCGACTGCGCTTTGGGGTGAACCTCATCCGCACGCTGCTGCTGACCCCGCTCATGGTGTCTGGGATCATCGTGGCGATCATGTCGCGCGTGATGCTCGACCCGCTGTTGGGGATCATGAACTATCTGCTCTCGCTGGTGGGGCTGCCGCCGAGCAGCTTCTTAGGGTCGAGCAACACCGTGCTGACGACCATTATCGGGATCGACGTGTGGTGGCAGACGGCCTTTGGCTTCATCATTTTGTTAGCGGGCTTGCAGAGCCTGCCGCAAGAACCGCTGGAGGCAGCGCAGGTGGACGGGGCGAGCGCGTGGCAAGTGTTCTGGCATATCAAGCTGCCCCTGCTGCAACCGGTGCTGTTCACGGTGATCATCTTCCGCACGATTGACACGCTGAAAGTGTTCGACATCGTGTTCGGCACGACGAGCGCTGGCCTTGCCGATGTGATGCAGACCTTCGCCTATCGTACGGCCTTCAGCTTCCAGCAGATGAGCCGCGGCATGACGTACATGGTCATCTTCAGCGTGATTATCTTGGCGCTGTGTTTGATCTACATGCGCTTAAACCGAGCGGAGGACTGATGCGCACGCGCAAAGCGCTGGAATCAACCGCCTCTTACTTGATCGCGTTTGTGGCGATTGTGCTGACGCTGTTTCCCATCTATTGGATTTTGAACATCGCCCTTAAGACGCAGCGCGAGGCCTTCGCCATCCCCCCGCGCTGGATCTTCACGCCCATCTGGGACAACTTCGAGCGCGTCTTCAACAACCCAGCCTACCGCGCTGCCTTCACCAACACAGTCATCGTCACCGCGCTGGGGGTCACGCTGGCGATTGCGCTGGCGATCTTGTGTGCCTACGCGCTGAACCGCTTTCGTTTTCGGGGGCGTGGGCTGTTTGCGGGGTGGCTGCTGCTGGCGTATATGCTGCCGGAGTTCCTCTACGTGATCCCGATGTACGCGCTGTATCAGCAGATCGGCCTCTACGACACCCATATCGGGCTGGCGCTGGTGTATCAGGTGCATTCGCTGCCATTCGCCATCTGGATGCTGCGAAGCTTCTTCCGCGAGGTTCCGCAGGAATTGGACGACAGCGCGCGCATCGACGGCTGCACCTACTGGGGCATCTTGTGGCGAGTGTACATCCCAGTGACCCGCCCGGGCATTGCGGCCACCGCCATCCTCACCGCGATTTGGATCTGGAACGAGCTGACGATTGCGCTGGCGCTGTCGTTCTCCAACGCCAACACGATCACCGTGGCGGTGGCCAGCTTTCGCGGCTATGCGGCGGTGCGCTGGGGGGAGATGGCCGCCGCGTCGATCTTGGCCATCATCCCCATGTTGATCTTCGCCGTGTTCGCGCAGAAATACATCGTCAGCGGCCTGACGCTGGGCAGCGTCAAGGGCTGAGGGAGCGCTGATTGCCGCGGACGCTCAAGCATCCGGCGAAGTCATGCTGTTTGAAAGGGGCTTCAGCCTCTGACGTATCGCAGCCCTCTGGCGCAGACACCCCCACCGCCACCACTTATTTGACATAAGAACGAGTGTT
>JBDNCV010000218.1:0-4620 GCA_046719465.1 Anaerolinea sp. | reverse complement strand
GCAGCTCGACGGTGGTGATCTTGACGCGCCCCCCATCGACTTGCAGCCCTAGATCAGACGGATGGCGCCGCAGCACCAGCACATGCAGCGGAATCGTGATCAGCGCCAGCACCACCGCCAGCGCCACCAGCGCTTCGCGCCAGCCGCCTGCTGTCACCAGCGCGTTCGTCAGCGGCACAAAGACCACGCTCGCCAGCCCACCGCCAATGGTGACTGCCGTCAGCGCCTGCGCGCGCCGCTTCTGAAACCACCGCGCGATCACGGCGAAGGCTGGCTCATACAGCACGCACGCCATCGACACGCCCAACAGTGACCACACGATGTACAGATCCGTGAGCGTCCTCACCTGCGACCATGCGATCACCAGCAGCACACTCGCCACCGAGCCGAGGCTCATGATCTGGCGCGCCCCAAAGCGATCTAGCAGGCGGCCAATCGGCAGCGCTGCTACGCCGCCGATCACCAAGCCCAGTGAAAACGCCCCAGTGATCGCCGCTGTGTCCCAGCCGGTGTCAAGCTGCATCGGCAGCAGCACTACGCTGAAAGCGTAGTAGAGGATGCCCCACGAGACCAACTGTGTGATGGCCAGCGCACCAACGATGCGCCAGCCGTAGTAAGCAGATAACAGCCCTTCCACGTTACTTAATCGCAATGTCGAAAGGCGAGATCACCGTTGTTGCCGCCGGCGCACAGCATGCCCCAGCGTCTGTGCTGCACACGCCAGTTTCAGGCAGTACAAGCTCCATAGTGCGTGCCGCCTGCCAGTCCCCCGCCAGCGCTGCCGCCACCGAGCGGGCTTGTTCATACCCCGTCAGCATCAGGAATGTGGGCGCGCGCCCGTAGCTTTTCATGCCGATCACGTAGAAGTCAGGTTCAGGGTGGCTCAGCTCATCGACGCCGTGGGGTGGAACGGTGCCGCAGCTGTGCAAGTTGGGGTCAATCAGCGGGGCGAGCGCAGGTGGCGCTTCCACGATAGGATCAAGGCTCACACGCAGTTCGCGGTGCAGGTCATAGGCAGGCCGGAAGCCTGTCACACAGATAATCTCGTCGAACACGCCGAGGTTACCGCTCTGAGCTTCAACGCGCACCCCGTCGCGCTCACCAATCAGCCGCCGAATGCTCACACCAGTGAGCAGCGTCACCCGACCACTATCGACCAACGCGCGCGCGCGCTGCCCCAGCGCCCCGCGCTCTGGCAGTTGATCTCTGCTGCCGCCACCGAACATCTGCCCCACATGTGCACGCCGCACCGCCCACACGATCTGCGTGTCGGGCGCTTCAGCTTGCAGCGCGACTAACTCCAAGAGCGCGTTGAAAGCTGAATGGCCGCTGCCCACCACAAGGACGCGCTTGTTGGCATAGCGCGCACGCTCCGCCCCAAGCACATCGGGGATGGCATAGCGGATGCGTGCGCTGTTTTCACTTTCCCCCAACACAGGCAGGCCATTCGCGCCCAGTGGGTTGGGGTTGTGATACGTTCCCGAAGCGTCGATCACCGCCCGCGCGAGCAGCTCATCTTCGCGCCCGTCGGCGGTCACACAGCGCACCACAAACGGCTGCTGGTCGCGTTGGCCGGTGTGCATTTTGTCAGCTTGCTGCCGTGCCACCGCCACCACTTCCACACCCAAGCGCAAGTGCGGGGCGATCGCTGGATGTTCGGCAAGAGGCTGCAAGTAACGCGCTGCCAGTTCTGCCCCTGTTGGGTGTTCATCGGGGTCTGGCATGTCCCAACCCTCATCCGCAAGCATGCTTGCTGCGACTTTATCGACCGCGTAACGCCACGGCGTAAAGATGCGCACATGGCCCCAACGCTGAACGCTCTCCGCGACACGTGCGCCCCGTTCCAAGAGAACAAACGCTTGCCCACGCGCGGCTAACTGTGCTGCAGCGGCCAGCCCCACCGGGCCAGCCCCGATAATTGCTACAGGGTACGACATGGTGCTATCCCTTCGATAGATTGATAATCATCAATGTATTGCTGCAAAAAAAATCAGAGCCTGAGCAAATGCATCACTTGTTGAAGGTGTGCAGCAACCGATTGGTGACGCAGTTGATAGTAGACGAACTGCCCACGCTTCTCCGCGCTGATGATCCCGCCAGCCCGCAGCAGCTTCAAATGATGCGACACAGTGGGCTGTTTGATGGGCAGCGCGGCCTCAATATCACACGCGCACAAAGCATCAGGCGCTGCCGCTAACATGGCTACGATCTTGAGCCGGATAGGATGCGCTAGCATTTGAAGCGCTTCGGCCAACATGTCATAGTCTACGTTGGCGGCTTCTACTTCAGAGGCACAGCACGTCTTATTGATTTCAGCGGGCGCATCGTGATAAGTCATCATACCCAAGATGATAAGCGTTAGATCGACAGTTGTCAATATATCCATCAGGCAGGCACAATCGCTGCGTACTACAAGGGAGAGCAACAAATGACACTGCCGTTCGTCACCGTGATGATGCCCATCCGCAACGAAGCTGCCTTCATCGAGCGCAGCTTGGGGGCCATCCTCGCACAAGATTACCCACCAGACCGGATGGAAATCCTCATCGCCGACGGGCGCAGTGATGACAACACGCTTGAGATCATCCAGCAGATCGACACCGAGAAGCGCGTCCGCGTGATCGACAACCCGGGCATCATTCAAGCGATTGGGCTGAACCGCTTGATCGAACAGGCGCAAGGGGAATATCTCATCCGCGTGGATGGGCACACCATCATTGCGCCTGATTACGTCCGCGAGTGCGTGCGATTGCTGCAAGAGACCGGCGCGGCCAACGTCGGCGGGCCGATGAACCCGGTGGGCGAAACGCGCATGGGGCGCGCCATCGCCGCCGCAGGGCGCAGCCCCTTTGCTGTGCCCAGCGCGTTCCACGTCAGCAGCCGTCCACAGTACACTGACACGGTTTACCTCGGCGCATGGCCGCGTGATGTGCTCATCAAGATCGGTGGTTACAAAGAGGTTTATCAAAAAAATTATGTTAATGAGGATTACGAGCTTAACGTGCGCATCCGGCAGGCGGGAGGCCGCATCTATTTCTCGCCGACGATTCAGTCGCTGTACTACGGTCGACAGACGCTGCGCGCGCTTTGGAGGCAATACTATCGTTATGGTCGGTCAAAAGTGAAAACCCTGCGGCTGCACCCGCGCTCGCTGCGTCCACGCCAGATTGTCGCGCCGTTGTTCGTAGCAGGATTAATCCTAGGGCCGATCATCAGCCTTCTCATCCCCGCGCTGGCCAGTGTTTTCTTCGCCGCGGTTGGCGCGTATATCGCCGCCAATATCTTTTTCTCCCTGCGCCAAGCGAGCCAGCACGGATGGGATCTGCTGCCGCTGTTACCGTTTGCTTTCCTGACGATCCACCTTGCATGGGGGTTGGGCTTCTGGAGTGAGCTGCTGCTGCCAGACACGTCGCACGTCGCTCGCAAAAAACAACCATGATATATATAATACACACAGAAATACAAATGAGGGGGTAGGCATGAAAAGGCTTATGTGGGTTGCGGTCTGTTTGCTGGTCATCCACGCTGCCGCACAAGAGCCGCCTGAAACACCTGAAGATCCGTCCTCCACTCCCACTGAGCTAACTCCAACAGATATTCCACCTGAACTGCCAACACTAACCGAGGCGCCCACCATACCAGCAGACCCAACGAATGAACCGACGCCTCTGCTGGAGATTATCCCCACTGAGGTCGCCCCTGCTGAGATCACCCCCACCGAACCACCGCCCCCGCCAACGCCCACTGACGAATTATCCAGCAGCTTCAATCCACCCACCGAGCCAACGTCCACCAGCCTCCTGCCAGCCCCCACGTTCACAGTCACCCCTCTCGTAGGCTTCGAGACCAACTTCGGTGACGGCACGATCCCAGCAGATTGGCGGCTCACAGGCGCATGGACAGTCATACAGACCGAAACCGGTTACGCCCTTCAAGCAGATGTGGCTGGTGCGAGCCTAGCGTTCGATGCGCTGCCTTATCCGTTTTACTTGGAGCTTGAGGTATGGTTGCAAACGGCAAGCCTCAGCATTTCCACCAGCGCGAGCAGTCCCCTTGTGCTGCTCACCCCGCAGCAGTTGGCGCTCAGCGGCTGTTCACTTGATGTCACAACAATCCCGCTGATGCTCACAGGGTGGCACACGCTAGGCGTTGCGTGGGATGAGCACAGCTTGAGCGCCTCACTAGATGGATGGGCAGCCCATGAAATGTGCAACGTGCCCCTGCCCCCCAGCGAAGAACTACAGATTATCGTCAGCGCGGGGCTGATGCGCTTGCGCAGCGTGCGCCTCAAAACAGGCAGCCTGCCCCCGACTGAACCACGGCCAGCCCCTCCACTGAACATCCCGCCCCTCAGCTCAACCGTAGAACAAAACCTTTCATCCTACACCACCGGTGCGCCTCAGCCCCTGTCGGCTTCTGTACCGCCTGCCCCTTTGCTGATCTCTCCACCGACAGGCGCCCAGATCGGGGGGACGATTCAATCAGCATCTTGGGTAGAAAATGTCCTCTTCGACTGGCAGATGCCTGCGGGCAGCAGCGCCGTATCCTATCAGTTTGAGCTTTCCAGCCATCCCAACTTTCTGACGATTTCCGAGGTCGAACCGCTGGACTTGCAACCGG
>JBDNCV010000217.1:0-4652 GCA_046719465.1 Anaerolinea sp. | reverse complement strand
GGGATGGTGATGCCGCAGGGCACATCCATGCCTTCGATGACCCGCCAGCCGCGAAAGTCGCCCGGCACATAGCCCAGCCGTGCAGAACGGATGGTGCGCGTGGTCAAGCCTCTGCCGATGAGGTAGTTCAGCGCCGGTTCGCCCACATCTGACCAGAGCGTTTCTTCCGCCTGATTCACCACCCCCTCCACCCGCCGCTGCCAGTCCCCGTCGGGCGGTTCCGCTGGGGATTGCAGGCGTTTGGGTTCGACACGCGGTCGGTCGTCCACTCGTCCGCCCAAGACCTCAACAGCTTGGGCAAAACTCAGGCGGCGATAGTTCATCAGCCAGTCGATCGCATCGCCGCCCGTGGCACACGCCCCAAAACAACGATAGCCATCCGGCCACACCGCCAGACTGTAGCCTTTGTGTTCATTGTGGAAGGGGCATTTCCACAAATGGGCGCGCCCGCCGCGCAGCGGGGCTGGCCCCAAATCCTGCTCGACCAGACGGCGCAGGTCGCAGCTTTCCTTCAATCGCTGCGTGTCAATCATGGTTCGACTCCTGAATTTCGTCACGCTTGTGACAAAAGACAAAAAGACAAAATTCGATTTATGTCACCGCCGTGACAGAATCCGGGTCGACGAGTTCGTACTTCTCCGGCGGCCGTCCACGTCCGCGGTAAGCGTTCGGCACACGCAGCACCTGTCCGTCGTCTTCGAGCGCCTTGAGCGCCTCTAGCACGGCCCTGCGCGGGGAACGCAGGCTTCGGTAGATCTCGCGCACGGTGGCGCTGCCACCGCAGGCACGGAGCAATCCCAGCACCCGCGCTTCCAGCCGCCCTTCTTCGTTTTCGCCCAGATCCGCCAGCAACCGGTGGGCGGATGCTCGCCACGCTTCGGTGATGCCCTGAGCGCGATACCAGTGCGCGGCGGTCACCTTTGGTCGCGGTGAGGCATCGCCACCATCTGCCCAATCCAGCGCCGCCAGCAGGATGGCGACCTTGATCGCCTGCACATGCAAGCGCCCGTAGAGGGCGCGGAGACGGTCATCCAGTGGCGAGCTGGGGGCAGTCATCGCCCGCAGCGCCTGCTCGTAGGCGTGACAGGCTGTCCAGATGTCCGCCGAGAGCGACCACGCCTCGCTGGACTGCTTTTCGCCCAGCGCATCCGGCAAGGCGGGTTCGGGCAGCCGCTCATGCAGGCGCTTCAAGCGATGGGCCAGATCGGTTGGTGGCTGGCTCTCGTTGGGCGCGGGGCGCTCGACATAATCCGGTTCGGGGGTGAGCAGGGCGAAGCGCGCCAGATTGCCGTTGAACCAGTCGGCTGGCGAGAGCGCTGTCGCCAGCTCGGCCGGAGTGGCCGCGCCGAGAATGGAGAGCGCCGCCTCGCGGATGACCACCAGCCCTTTGTGGTTGGTGTTGCTGTCGAGATAAGCCGGGCAGTCGTAGAGCGTCATGATGAGTTCTTTCAGCCCAGCCATGTAATCCTTCCCCATCGACTTGAACAGCCCCGACAGCTCATCCCGGAGCAGCCCGCGCTGAGCGGCGTAGCGATTGCCTTTTTCCAACCGCGCCCTGTCCTGCTGGGGGATGTCGGAAAAATTGGGGGGCAGCACACCGCCGAGCATCGACATGAAGTTCTCCGGCGAACCGGGCTGGGGCATGAGCATATGCGGGATCGCCAGCCGCGCCACTTCCGAAGCCAGACTCAACCCAGCCGATTTGCGGTAGTAGGTGGACACCGCCACGATCATGATGTAGAGGTTGGGGAAGACCGGCTGGCGCCACGGGGTCTGGATGTACAGGCGCCGTCCGACGGCCATCGCCGCCAAGTACAACCCTGCGCCGCGATGAAACGCGAGCGGCGTTTCGTTGGCGGCGCTGCCCGCCCAGCGCAGGTAATCATCCAGCCATGCGCCGACGGTTTGCGCCTGCGCCATTTGCGCCGACGTCAGGCGCGCGTTCTCGGGCAGTTCGGGCACGATGGCGAGGTCAGCGGCGCGGTGGGGTAGTTCGGGCGCAGGCGCGTTCGGATCAACCGCCAGCACTTCGCGCAGCAGTTCCTGCCCCAGAACTTTACGCAGAAAGCGCATGTCCTCCGGCACGTCGAGGTCAAGATGGGCCAGCAGCAGCCTCACTGCTGGACTGAGGGGGATGCTCTCCCACGACAGCCCGACCAATGCCCGCGCCAGCACATGGATATCGTGAGGTGTCAGTTCAATTCTGGTCACAGGTTACGTCCTCTCGCCAAGGCTCAGTCGAGGAAAGCGTCTGCGGCAGTGGTGGATACAGCACGATACGACGCAGGTTGAGTCGTTCGTGATAATCCCGTCGCGACCAGATGAGGCGTGGTCGCCGATTGGGTTTTGTGATGGCGCGTGTCGCCGGTGATTGAGGCCCAGCAGAAGACATTGTCACCCCTCTAGCATTAGAACTGAGGTTCTTGTTCAGGGTAATGGAAATGGGCGAAAAAGTCTGGCAAATTTTGCCAGAATCGACAGGAATTGTTGACAAAAATCTGGCGAAGATTGCCACGACTCGGTCAGATACCCCTCTTACAACGCATGCGTGACTTGTTCAAATAACTTGCCCTAAGTTTAAAATCTGTAATATAATGACAATCTAGGAATAGAACGCGTATTCTATATCTTGCCTTCGCAGAAGGACGACTTCAGAGAGAGGATCAGCCCCATGCCACAGGTGCGCGTCGCCCTGCTTGTGCCAGACAGGATCACTCGCAGCGGGATTGAAGGTCTGATGAAACACGATGGGACAAGCAGTTATAACGTGGTGGTTTGCGCTAATTTTGAAGCCCTGTTGAACCAGTCAAGCGGGATTGACATCCTGTTGATGGACATCAGCGGTCTGCGGATGCGCGAGGTCGAGGAACGTTTCGCTCAACTGACAAAAGCGCCAAGGGCCTTGAAAGTCATCATCATCAGTAACCGACTGGCGGTGATCTTCATTCACCGCATCATGCAGTTGGGCGCCAAGGGGTTTATCTACCGTGATGACCTAGCGGAGGCTCTGCTGAATGGGCTTGATCTAGTACGAAGGGACATGAACGCTTTATCTTTTCAGGCCGCCCAAATGCTGACCATGAACAAGTATCTGTACCGCCTCAACGAGATCAAAGCGCTGGATATGCAGGTTCTGCGACTGACTGCCAAAGGCTTGACGGTGAAAGAGATCGCGGCTGAATTGGATGTCTCCACGCGTTCGATCTATCGTGCGCGGGATAAGCTGCGCGCGATTCTGAATGCGCCGACCACCGAAACGCTCATCAAAGCGGCGCAGGAGCAAGGTTTGCTCGATCTGGAAGACGACTAGCGCCTGCCGCCACACGGCTGGAAAATTGCGCCGGATGTGGGCGAAATTCGCCTACGTTTTGTCGCAATTTCCCTTAACGCCACCCCCCAACAGTGATAGGCTGGCAATAGACACACAGCGTGCTGGATGAGGGGATATGACGATACGCGTTGTCCTAGCCGATGATGCCGATTTGCTGATCGAAGGCGCACAGGCCGTGCTGAACGCCGACCATCGTTTCTGCGTGGTCGGGGCGGCGCGTTGTATGGATGATCTGCTGAAGACGGTGGAAACGGTTTATCCTGATGTTGTGGTGCTGAGCGAGTGGCTTTACAACCTCGACATCCTCAGCGCGGTGGAAGCTATCCGTCATGGACGCCCCGGCCTGAAGGTTATCGTCATGGGCGGGCTGGCGGATGGGCTGCTGATCCGCGATTTATTCAGCGCCGGTGTGAGTGCTTATCTCTACAAGAGCGATAATCTGTGCGAACTACTGGCGACCGCGATTGACACCGTTCTGTTGGATCGTCCCTATCTGTCACCGACGGCGAATGCCGCATACCTGATCGCCATGCAAGCGCCGCAGGCCCACGAGAGGCTCGACCCAGAAGCGCGGCAGGTGCTGCAGTTGCTGGCGCATGGCGAACACGTCGGGCAGATCAGCCAACAGTTGGGCATCGACAAGCGCCGGGTGTACTGGGTGCGCGAAAAACTGCGCCGACGCTTCGGGGCGAAAACGAACGAACACCTCATCCAGCGGGCGGCGGCTGAGGGCTTCATCTATCCTTACGATTAACCTCAAGCGCAGCTCTGAAAGATTACCTTGTCACCCTGAAAAACTGCTAACCCCAAACGAGTCATCCTACAGGGGTCTAGACGCCGCCTCAGCTACCATGAAATGGCGCGAACAGCTGAGGCGATGAGGATGCAGCGAATTCATGTGTTGACCCTGTTGCTGATGGCAGCCCTGACCTCAGCGGTCTGGGCAGCCGTTTTGGTGCTGCGCCCACCGCAATATGATGACGGGGCGGCGCTGCCGACCTTGTTCGTGCTGCCCTCACTCACGCCATCGCCGACGCCGACGCCCACATCGACCGCAACTTCCACACCGACCGCGACTAGCACGCCAACCGCGACCCCCTCTCCCACTGCGACTGCGACAGAACGGCCGACGCTGACGCCGACCCTCGCAGCGCGGGTGCTGGAGATCAGCGCCGTGATGCCCGGCGTGTACCTCCCGCCGACAGCGACGGATTTCCCGTTCGGCACGATTCTACTGCCCGCGCCACCCCATCCCATCGAGCCGCTGCCCGACGCGACCTACGAACCGCCGCCGTACTCGGGCTGGTACAGCTTCGAATCG
>JBDNCV010000216.1:0-4690 GCA_046719465.1 Anaerolinea sp. | reverse complement strand
AGCGTCCAGCGCGGCTTGATCTCGGCCTGCGGTGTAGTGAATGTCGCCGATGCGCAGCAGGGCGGCGGCGCTGTCTGGGTTGAGGGCGAACGCTTGTTCAGCATCCGCGAGGGCACTGGCAAGGTCAGCGTTGCGCTCATGGATGCGGCTGCGCTCCAGCAGCAGAAGTTCGCTGGTCGGTTCGACAGCTACGGCCCGGCTGATGTCGGCCAGCGCGCCGTCCACATCGTTGAGGAACAGCATCAGCTCGCTGCGCCACCTCAGCCACTCGACGTTCGTCGGCTCAAGGAACAACGCCACAGACAAATCAGCGAGGCCTTGGCCGATGCGGTTTGAAAACAGGTTGGCTTGGCCGCGCACGGCATAGGCCACGGCGAAGGATGGGTCTTGGGCGATGACAAAGTCGGCATCAGCGATGGCCTGTGCGGTGTTGCGCTCCAACATGATGCCCACGGGCTGCAGGCAGGCGGTGGCGCGCTCCACATAGGCGCTCAACGGGTCTTGCGCGGTGAGCGCTGTATCGCAGGTGATCGGCTGGCTTTGCCCAAAAGCGCTGAACGACACAGCAGCTAGCATGGCCGCGGCAAGGCCGGAGAGGCGCAGCATTTTCAGCTTGAACATGGATCAATCCTTTCAATTGTGATGGGATGGGCTAGTCAACAAAAAGCTGGATGGGGTGATATTCCAACGATGAAGCGCAGAAGGGTTCATCAACTGGAGCGCGGTTCGGGGTGACGCCGCAGGCCGTGCAAGCGCACATGGCGTATTCGCCACCTGCAAAGCTGTAAATGGATAGAACAGCTTGACGACGGCCAATCGGCTGATGGAGGCAGCGCTGCACATCACACAGCGTGACCTCATATCTGAGGAACACACCGCCGAAGAAGACAGAGCCGGGTGGATCGCACTCCTGCGCGTGCCCCTGCGTGACGGGGATTAAAACAGCAAGCGCTATTAACACCCCCCCCATAAATACTTAATGTTCATTGCTCACTCTCCTTGATAGGGTAACCATTTGAGCGCACGCTCACTTTATATCTTATGACATTTCATAGGTGGCCAAACTGAAAAATTAATGAGTAACACACCTTAATATTTTTAACCTATTAACTTTGTAAGATAATAAGGCGTCAAAGGCCGTCGAAATGAGCGCAGCCAGCGATCAGCGGCATGGTCAAAGGCGCATCAACGCATCGACAGCAATTCGCTGGCCGGTAGCGATGCTCTGATTGGCGGCGATGCCCACCAAGATCGACGCGGCCCCGTCGATGTGGCTGGCGCGGCGCTGGTAGGGGTCAGGCGGCGGATGAGGGTGGAACAGGTCGCGCAGCAGCGCGTCGTCGCCTCCGCCGTGCCCGCCCTCGCCCAACTCAAGCGGCACGTCGTAGGGCGCGTCCCACATCGGCCACACCCGCAGGCGCGTATGGCTGAACTCGCGGTTGATAGCCTCAAGGCGGATCGTCTCCTCTTTGCCGGCGACGAAGGTCGTGCCTGCCTCCACCTCGTCCAGCTCAAGGCGGCCTTTCGTCCCCGTGATTGCCAGTCGATAGCCTTCCCACGGGCAGAACGCCACCAGCGAGTAGCTGAGCTGCACGCCGCTGCGATAGCGCACCAGCACGCTCAGGTTGTCCTCAGCTGTGATGCCATCGCCGAACACGTTGCGGTCGCGGATGTAGCCGCTGTCGGCTTCTGCGTCGAGGTAGAGCATCTTGAGCGCCATATCCTCATCTAAACGGAAGGCGAAGGGGTCGCCTTGGGCTGCCTCCACACCGGTGTAGCGGTCGTAGTCGTAGCGCTCGCCGCGTTTGGCGGCGTTCTCCCGCCCGTAAAACGACAAATCCCCGAATGCGAACACCTCCGACGGGTAGCTGCCGATCCAGAAGTTGACAAGGTCGAAGTGGTGGGTGGCCTTGTGGACGAGCAGGCCGCCGCTCTTGTCTTTCTCGCGGTGCCAGCGACGGAAGTAATCTGCCCCGTGGCGCACGTCCAGCGTCCACATGAAGTCCACTTTGAGCGGCGTGCCGATTACCCCGCGCAGGATCAAATCGCGGACTTGGGTGGCCTGCGGCATGTAGCGGTAATTGAACGTGACGGTGAGCCGCCGCCCCGTGCGCTCCACTGCGTCCATGATCTGCTGCGCCTTCTCAAGGTCAGTGGTCATCGGCTTCTCGGTGATGACATCGCAGCCCAACGCCAGCGCGCGGCAGATGTAGGTGTGGTGGGTGCTGTCCATCGTGGTGACGATCACCACGTCGGGGCGCGTCTCGTGGATCATGCGGTCGAAGTCATCCGCGTGGTAGGCGGGGACGGGCGGCAGGCCGTAAACCTGCGTGAGCAGCGTGTTGTAGGCGTTCATGCGCGTGGGGCTGATGTCGCATAAGGCTACCAGCGCGCTGAACTCGGCGTAGTCTTTAACGGCGGCGTCCACGTACATCTTGGCGCGCCCGCCTGTTCCGACGATGGCGTAACGTGTCATGGTGTCTCCGGTGTATCAACGTTTGTAGGGACAGCTGTCCGTGTTTTTGACCCGCGACGCGGCAGGGTGCGCCCCTACGGTTCATGATGCGGACGCGGCAGGCCGCGTCCCTACGGTATGTCAACGTTTGTAGGGACAGCCTGCGCTGTCCGTGTTTTTGACCCGCGACGCGGCAGGCCACGTTCCTACGGTTCATGATGCGGACGCGGCAGGGTGCGTCTCCCCATCATTATAACAATCACCCGCTGCTCGAAAACAATCTGTCTACGCTCCATGTCTCCGGGTTTGATGCAATATAGGCGTTAATCCGATGAAAATCATCTTCAGATCGCACGATGTGATCGTGGTAGCGCGCCTGCCAGATTGGCTGCTCGGCGTCGATCATGGCGGTCTGACGTGCCTGACGGGTAACGGATGACTTGAAACTTCCTACAACTGTGGAAAGGTTGCACCCCCCGTGCAGGCCAATCAGTAGATGGACATGGTTTGGCATCACGATGTGATTGTAAATTTCAGCGTTGTGATGATTGGGGATGGCCAAAATACAGGCCTGTACTAGGTGGCCAAGAGGCGAAAATTGCATGTGATCCTCTACCACATCTCCGAACAACCACAAGCGGTGTACGGTGCAGATAGTGACAAAATATGCCCCAGTCAGACTGTAGTCATACCCCCTAAGACGAGGTGATTTACGCTGTGGGTACATGCAAGCTCCATAATTATTAATGCGGACGATTTATTGTGCGGACGCGGCAGGCCGCGTCCCTACGGTGGGTCAACGTTTGTAGGGACAGCGCCTGCGCTGTCCGTGTTTTTGACCCGCGACGCGGCAGGGTGCGCCCCTAATAAACCGCCCTCACCCCTTCACGCCGGTGATGACGATGCCCTGCATGAAGAACCGCTGCGCGAAGAAGAACAACAAAATCGGCGGGATGATCATCACCAAGCTGGCGGCCATCACAAGATGCGTGTTGACGCTGTAGAGCGCGTTGAACGATTGCAGCCCGATGGCCATCGTCCAGTTCTGCGGCGTGTGCAGGAAGATCATCGGCTCGTAGAAGTCATTCCAAGCGTAGAGGAAGTGGAAGATCGCCACGCTGATGAGCGCTGGCCGCGCCTGCGGCAGGATGACGTAGAGCAGCGTCTGGAAGCTGTTGGCCCCGTCGATCTTGGCCGCGTCGTCGAGATCCAGCGGGATGCGCATGAAAAACTGGCGCAGCAAGAACACGTCGTAGGCGTTGGCGAAGAAGGCCGGCACGATCAGCGGCAGCAGCGTATCGACCCAGCCCAGCGCGTTGTAGAGCAGATACGTCGGGATAATCGTCACTTGGCGCGGCAGCATGATCGTGCTGAGCAGCACCAAGAACAGCACGTTCAGCCACGGCGCGCGGAAGCGGCTGAAGCCATACGCCACCAGCGTGCACGAGATGAGCATGCCCGTCATGCCGCCAAACGTGACGATGAGCGTGTTGATGAGGTAGCGATCAAACGGGACGAGGGTGAAGGCTTCTTGGAAGTTGGTCAGGCGCGGGTCAAAGAAGCGGATCGGCTCGGCGTCGGCCAGCGGCAGCAGCAGCACCTCCTCAGGGTTGGCGGGGTCGACAAACTGGGCGTTGCCGCCCGGGGCGCGCCGCACCAGCGCCAGCTCGCGCTCCACGCCGTCAACCGTGACGCGGTGCATAGGGGCGCTGCGCCCGTCAATCTCTACCGTGAGCGCGCTCATCGGGATGAGGTTGAGCGGGTCAGTGCGGATTTGTGCTGGGCTTTTGAACGCCATTGAAATCATGTACAGCAGGGGGATCATGAGCGCAACCGCGCCGAGCGCCAAAAAGAACGTCGTGATGACGTGCAGCACGAGGCGCGTGCCCTTCATCCCAAGCTGAAAGCGCTGCACAGCGCTCGGCGGCGGGGCGATCTCAAGCGGGGTGCTGGGTTGCAGGGCGGTCATCGTTATTTTTTCCCCCTCAGTTCACCTTCGTAGAACACCCAAACTTCCGACGAGCGGAAGATAAGCAGCGTGAGGATGAGAATGATGACGAACATGATCCACGCCAGCGCCGAGGCGTCGCCCATCTCAAAAAAGCGGAAGGCCGTTCGATATAGGTTGAGGTTGTAGAACAGCGTGCTCTTGAGGGGTGCGCCGTCTGCACCGCCCACGAGGAAGGCGTTGGTGAAGTAGCTGAACGTGCCGATTAGCCCCAGCACCAAGTTGTA
>JBDNCV010000215.1:0-4732 GCA_046719465.1 Anaerolinea sp. | reverse complement strand
GATGCGACGCACGGTGAACAGGTCTTTGGGGTTGACCGGCGCAGCGTAGGCGATGCGCGGCTGTGTGCTGCGATACGCGCGCAGCAGCAGCACGGCCTCGTAGAGGTCGCCACCGGTCTGGGCGATGGCCAGCGCGGCCAGCTCTGGCGCGTAGAGCGACCCCTCGCCCATCACACGGTCGATCAAGTAGGGCAGGCGGGTTTCGATATCGTGGATGAGCGCAGGCGTGATCGCCCCGTTGAGGTGCTGATAGAGCGCCTCGGCGTTTTGGATGGCTTGTTCGCCCCCCTTGACGGCAACGTACATCGTCTACACCTCCACAGCGTGCGCGCTGCGCGGTAGCCCGATAACGCGGCTGCCTTCAACCAAGAACACATCCCAACCCAACGGGAAGCGCGCTTGAGCGCGCCGCTCCCAGAACTCGCGGGGCAAAGCCGGTGCGATGACCACGCTGCCTTGAATGCCCGGGCCGCTCAGCCGATACGCTGCGCCGCCGCTGAAACTCGCCGCAATGATGAGCGTAGCCGACGTATCGGGGTAGCTCAACGTCCCCACGCTGGCCTCAGAAATCGTGCGCAATGCGGCATCGTCTAACTGCGCGTAGAAGTGGTAAGCGGCTGTCGGCGGCTGAGTGGCGCGCGCGCCGGTGCGGTGCAGCGCCTGCATCAGCGCGATATCGGGAGTGTAGAAGCTGGTCTCGAGGTCAAGCAGCGCATGCCCAATCAAATGCAGCGGGTCGCCAACGGGGAGCGTATGCGGGCGCGCGGGGTAGCTCAGGCTCCACATCAGCGCGAGGAACGTCTCGCGGTCGCGGGCTTCCTCGGCGGTGTAGGGTGGGGTCGCCATCAGAACGTCTCCATTTCAACGCGGGTGGCTTCCACTTGGCGCAGCAGGCGCTCATCAGCGGCCTGCTGAGAGGCGGCTTGCGCGCTCAAGAACTCGGTGATCGTCACGGTGTGGAGGCCGCTGGCGTAGGCTGCGTCGATCACAGCGGCAGCCAGCGCGTGGAGCGTGTCCCGCCCAGCGACCATAGCATAACCCTCTACGTCGCCCATGCGGATGTGCGCCTCGCTTACCAGTACCTCGCCCAGATGAAAGACTGTGCCTTGGGTGGTATCCGTGTATGGCAGCATGACAAGGCCAGTGCGGTTGATCAACACGGTCACCGGCGGGAGATCGGCGAGGAGTTCATCGGCCAACGCGCGGACGGACTGCGCCGGGCTGTGCGAGAGAATGGCGAGCGCACTGCTGCGGGTGTAAAGCGTGGTCATGCGGTGTCCTGTGTGTGAATGAAAAGGGGGTGCCCTGCGTGGGCAGGCACACCCCCTTATTATAGCAGATATGGCCTAGCGACCGCGCAGGTTGATGTTCAAGTTGCGGGCAGCGTCGCGCAGCACGTCGTACAAACCGTCGATCGACTCTGCATCGCCCAGCGCCACCGGGTCGACGTAGAAGCGCTCCATCTGGTTCACCAGCTCTTGATCCTTCGAGAAGTCCAGCAGCGCCTGACGGACAGCTTGCTTGAAGCTCTCTGGCAGTTTGCCGCTGACTGCGAAAGGCGTTTCGGGGATGATGCGCGATTGATGGAAGACCACGATGCTGCCTTCGGGGCAGGCGTCGTAGATGGCTTCGATCTCTTCGCGCGTCATAGTCACCAAGTAGGGCCATTCTTCGGGGGTGGCGGGGCCTTCAATGCCCAGATCAGTGTAACCGCACAGCTCAATGCCCGCGCGTTCGACCTGTGTCACAAGGTTCTGGTCAAACGTGCCCGCCGCCTCGATGTTGTCGTTCCAGACGGCCAACACGGCATTCGGGTGGTTGCCTGCAAAGCTCACGCTGGTGAAGGCTTCGATCTCCGCGGGATCGGTGAAGCCCATCGCCACCATGATCTCATTCGCTGGGATCAAGTAACCGCTGGTCGAGGCCGGATCCGTGAAGCCAAAGCTGCGGCCCGCCAGATCCTCAATGCTGCGGATGCCCGACCCCTTCTTGGTGAAGAACAGGCTGAAGTACCCCGGCAGGGTCGTATCCGTGAGGTCAGTAGAGTAGTTGGCGACGGCAATCGCTTCTGCCTGCGCCACGTCCGCGGCCAGCACATAGCTGAAAGGACCCACTTCAATCGCGTCCGCGCGGCCCGCAGCCATCGCCTCGATCACGGCGTTGTAGCTCGTGCCGGTGATCAACACGGTGCGCACGCCCAGATATTCTTCCAAAAAGGCGCGCAGCGGTTCCACGCCTGCCAGCGCCGCTGCCACATCATCGCCCGGGTAGACGCCGATGATGAACGTTTCTGGCCAACCAGTGCGGTCAAACTCACGGGGGCTATCCTGTGCGGCCACCATGCTCACGCTGAGCAGAACAGCAGCCATCAGGCCAATGAAGAACTTCGCTGCCACCTTCAACATCTGTCTTCTTCTCCCTATCGATCTTTAAACGATCACTACATATGCCGCGCTTCTATCGAGCTAGATGAAGCGAGCGCGCAGCCAACTGCTAAAACGATCAATGATCGTGACTGCCACCACTAAGACCAACGCGGCGCCCAGCACTTTGGGGTAGTCGCTGGTGCCGGTGTACTTGAACAACAGGAAGCCCACGCCGCCCGCGCCCACCAAACCGAGGATGGTCGCATGACGCACGTTGCTCTCGAAATAGATAATGGTGTAAGAGATGAACAGCGGCACAGCCTGCGGCAGGACAGCATAGACGAAGGTTTGTAGGCCGCTCGCGCCCGTCGCGCGGACGGCGTTCACCTGCGCGGGGTCGATCTGCTCGATGGCCTCGCCAAAGATACGCGCCAGCGACCCCACCGAGCCAAACGCCAGCGCCAGCACCCCCGTGAACGGCCCCAACCCGACCGCCGCGACGAACAGCAGCGCGAACACCAGCTCAGGGATGGCGCGCAAGAAGTTGAGCAGCAGACGAATGCCTTGATAAATCAGCGGGTGAGGGGAGGTGTTGCGCGCTGCCAGCAGCGACAAAGGCAGGGCCATCGCCACCGCACCCAGCGTCCCGATGATGGCCATCTGCACCGTCTCAAACACAGAGCTGATGATCGGTGGCCACCCGACCACCCACGGCTGACCAAAGACGTTGATCGTCGTGCGTTCAATCGTAAACTGCATGATCTGGTTGCCGAACAACTCAATCGACACGTTGCGCACGCGGTCAATCTCAAGCTCAGGCGGCATCATGCGCACGATCAAGTTGCCCATCGCAATGAACGGGTCGAAGATCGTCGTGATGCGGTTCGCGGGGCTGGGGCCAACGCCTGCCAAGCTCCACGCCAGCACGCCGACCAAAAGCGCCAGCACCAACGCCGAGCGCAGCGTAATCTTCGGCACGGGGCGCAGCAGCTCTGCGCGCAGCACTTCGGGGTCAACGACTTTGTTTTTAGGCTTGGGAGCGGTCGGCATTGGGCGGGTTTGAGCAGCAGTCATCGTGTTAGCCTCGTTACATGCTCACGGTCATCACTTTGGCGGGAATATTGACCCCAGTCGGGCGGTCAAAGCGGTAGATGCGATCCAACACGTCGTCGGTCAAGCCTGCCGGGTCACCGTCGTACTCAACGACGCCTTGCGCAATGCCGATAATACGGTCGCAGTACTGCACCGCTAAATCGACTTGGTGGATGTTGATCAAGGTCAACACGCCAATTTCACGGGCGACGCGCGCCAAGTCCGACATCACCTGCACGCTGAGTTCAGGGTCAAGGCTGGCGACTGGCTCATCGGCCAGCAAGATCTTCGGCTCTTGGCTGATGGCGCGGGCGATGGCTACGCGCTGCTTCTCGCCACCTGAGAGGCGATCCGCGCGGTTTTGGGCGCGGTGCAGCAGCCCGACGCGCTCCAAGTTTTTGAGCGCGATGGCGCGGTGTGAGCTGTCGAAGTAGCCCAATAGACTTTTAATGCCCGAGTTATACGCGAGCCGTCCCGTGAGGACGTTGGTCATGGCGGAGACGCGCTCGACGAGGTTATATTCCTGCCACACGAAGCCGATATAGCGCCGTGCCTTGCGGATTTGTGTGGCGTTCATCGCGGTGATTTCTTCACCATCAAGACGGATCGTCCCGCTGCTGACCGGTTGAAGGCCGTTGATCGTGCGCAGCAGGGTCGACTTGCCCGCGCCAGAACGCCCGATGATAGCGATCACCTCGCCAGCTTGGGCCGTCAGAGAAATGTTCTTTAGCGCTTCAACGCCGTTGGGGAAGGTAACGCGGACATCGATGATTTCAAGCATGCGCGCTCATTCAAATTGTTTGCCAACACACAAGCTCTAACGGTAATCACTTCACGTTATGCCTGATGCGGGATTTATTGATAAAACTTGAAGGCTTGGAGGCTTTTTTGTTAAAAGATATCGATAAATTACTTCACAATGGCTATGCTGTGAACCAGACCGCATCTGGCGTGATGGGGTAGATGGCTTCCTCGCTGTGTTGAGCGTGGTATGGGGGGAAGTCAAACGGATGATCAGATAGATAGGGCAGCATGCCAAACGCTTGCCCAAAAACGAAGCATGGCACAGGCTGATCGCTCAACAGGGTGGGGCGGTTGTGGGGGGACAGCACAAACCCCTCAGCGGGCTGGATCGGAAGGGCTGAGAGGACAAAATGCGGCCCGGGGGTGGGGCCGCCGGTGTAGGACACGCGGGCAAGGTCGCACAGGGTGTTCATCTGCCCGCCGACTTGGTGCAGCTTGCGCCCTTGCGCCAGCCACTCAACCAACAGAGG
>JBDNCV010000214.1:0-4794 GCA_046719465.1 Anaerolinea sp. | reverse complement strand
TACCGACAGGCGCGGCCCAAAGGCTTCGGCCCCCTGCGGCTCGTGCCCGATTTGACCGTTGAGCTGGTCTCGCCCAGCGAAAAGGCCGACGACACCGCCAAAAAGATCGCCGCTGACCTCGCCAACGGCGTGCGCGAGGTGTGGGTCATCGACATGACGACGCAGGCCGCACACATCCACACCCCCAACGGCGTCACCGCGATCGCCCCCGACGGCGCGCTCACCACCCCGCTGCTGCCCGCCTTCGAGCTGCGCCTGCCCGACCTCTTCGCCGCGCTGGATGAGGTCTAGCCGCCCTGACCGCGCGTATCTTCCTTCGGCATTTGTCACATGTAAACAGCATCTGGCATCGGCTATTATGCACGAGTCACCTTGCCGAGCAGATGGCTTGTGATCTATACTCCAGATAAAGTTAAGAAAATTGTTGAAAGGTTGTTTATGACCACTGCGGCTGAAACGCGCAGCCATGCCGCGCAGCTTACCGGTGACACGCTGATCGAGATGTACCGCGTCATGGTGCGGTCGCGGCGGACGGATGAGCGGGCATGGGCGCTGCATCGGCAGGGCAAGATCGCATTTCACATCAGCGCCATCGGCCATGAGGCGTGCCAAGTGGCGGCGGCCTATGCCATCCAGCGCGGCGTCGATTACGTGTTCCCCTACTACCGCGATCTGACGTTGGCGCTGGCGCTCGGCTCCACGCCGTTGGATTTCTTGTTGGGGGCGTTTGGCAAAGCCAATGACCCCTACAGCGGCGGGCGGCAGATGCCTTCGCACTTTAGCTCACGCGCGCTCAACATCATCAGCGGCTCATCGAGCGTGGCCACGCAGATCCCGCATGCGGCGGGCGCGGCTTTCGCCATCAAGTATCGCCTTCAGCGCGGCCTGCAATCACCCGAGGACGCTAGTCAACCGCGCCTCGCGCTGACGTGCATCGGCGAGGGCAGCACCAGTCAAGGCGAATGGTACGAGGCCATGAACTGGGCGGGCGTGCATCGGCTGCCGTTCATCTGCCTCGTCCAGAACAACTACTACGCCATCAGCGTGCCCTATGACCAGCAGAGCGCCCTGCCCAACGTGGCCGACCGCGCCCCGATGTTCGGGATACCCGGCGTCGTCGTCGACGGCAACGACGTGCTGGCCAGCTACGACGCCATGCGCGAGGCGGTGGAGCGCGCCTATCGCGGTGAGGGCGCAACGCTTGTTGAGGCCAAGACCTACCGCCCCGTCCCCCACAGCAGCGACGACGACGACCGCAGCTACCGCAGCCGCGACGAAGTCGAGGAGTGGAAGAAGAAAGACCCCATCCTGCGCTTTGGCCAAACGCTCATGGAGCGGGGCGTGCTGCGCCAAGACGACCTCAACGCCATTGACGCCCAAGCTCGCGCCGAGGTGGATGCGGCGCTGCGCGACACACTCGCCGCCCCTGACCCCGCGCCGGAGGATGCGCTCGGCGCGGTCTACGCATCGGAGGACACGCCATGACCGAGATGACGCTGATTCAAGCCATCACCGCCGCGATGGATGAGGAACTCGCCCGCGATGAGCGTGTGTTCATCACCGGTGAAGATGTGGGGGTACGCGGCGGCGTGTTCCGCGCCACGATGGGGCTGATCGAGAAGTATGGCCCGCAGCGCGTGATCGACTCGCCGTTGGCCGAGCTGAGCATCGTCGGCGTCGGGATCGGCGCGGCGGTGGTCGGCCTGCGCCCCATCTGCGAGATTCAGTTCGCCGATTATATCTTCCCCGCGTTCAATCAAATCGTGGGCGAAGCTGCCCGTTTCTACTATCGCAGCAACGGCGTCTGGAACGTCCCGCTGGTGATCCGCGCGCCCTACGGCGGCGGGGTAGGCGGCGGCCTCTACCACAGCCAGAGCGTGGAGGCGTTCTTCGCCCACGTCCCCGGCCTCAAGGTGGTCATCCCCTCCACGCCATACGACGCCAAAGGGCTGCTCAAAGCCGCCGTGCGCGACCCCAACCCTGTGCTGTTCTTCGAGGCCAAGAAGGGCTACCGTTCCATCCGCGGCGACGTGCCCGACGGCGAGTATCTCGTGCCGATTGGCCCAGCGCGCGTCGCCCGTGAGGGGGACGACCTCACCGTCTACGCCTACGGCATGATGGCCCATTATGCGACGATGGCCGCCGACATGGTGCGCGAGCAGGACGGCATCCACGCCGAAGTGATCGACCTGCGGACGCTGCTGCCGCTCGACCGCGAGACGGTGCTGGCCTCGTATCGCAAGACGGGCAAGGCGCTCATCGTCTACGAGGACAACCTGACGGGCGGCTTCGGCGCGGAGATTGCCGCGCTGCTGGCAGAACACGCCTTCGAGCACATGGACGGCCCGATCCGCCGCCTCGGTGGGCCGGACGTCCCGGGCGTGCCTTTCGCCCACAGCATGCAGGAATTCTTCATGCCCAACCCTGAAAAAATTGCCCACGCCATCCGCGACTTGGCGGCTTACTAGGAGGAACGCATGGACACCGCCATTATCATGCCCCAGCTCGGCGAGAGCGTCGTTGAAGGCACGGTCGCGGAGTGGTTGAAGCAGCCCGGCGACTTCGTGGAAGAATACGAGAGCATCGTGCGCGTCAGCACCGACAAAGTCGATACGGAGATCCCCTCGCCCGCGCGCGGCGTGCTGCGCCAAATTCTGGTCCCCGAGGGCGCAACGGTCAACGCAGGGGTGACGCTGGCCGTCATCGCCGCTGAGGGAACCGCCGAGGCGGCCTCATCACCGAGCGCGGCTCCATCACCGAGCGCGGCCCCCCCGCCGGAACGCATCAATTCCAATGCTGACCAACCCAGCCCTCATATCACGCCCGTCGTAGCGCGTATGGCGCGTGAGCACAACCTCGACCTCAGCCGCATCCGCGGCACGGGACGCGATGGCCGCATCACCAAGAAGGACGTGGAGGCTTACCTGCAAAGCCCACAGGCTGCCCCAACGCTTGACGATCTGCCCCCGTGGGAGCAGCCCGGCAGCGGCGACCTGTTCAAATCAACCAGCGACTATGAAGTGAAGCCGATCCCCAGCCCAGCGCCTGCCATTGCCACGCCGCCTGCCCCCGCCACGCCGAGCGTACCGGTGACCGACGGCATCCCGCACGAGATCATCGCCATCACGCCTATGCGCCGCCGCATCGCCCAACACATGGTCGAGAGCAAGCGCATCTCGCCCCATGTGACCACCGTCTTCGAGGTTGACCTGACGAATGTCGTCGCGCATCGGGAGCGAGAGCGCCACAGCGTTGAGGCGCACGGCGTGCGCCTCACGCTGACCGCCTACTTTGTGATGGCCATCGCGCGCGGGCTTGTGCGCTATCCGCTGCTCAACGCCCGCTGGACAGACGACAGCATCCACGCCTATCAAGTGATCAACGTCGGCATCGCCACCGCCACCGACGACGGCCTCATCGTCCCCGTGCTGAAGGGCGCGCAGGACTACAACCTCATCGGCCTCGCGCGGCAGATCGACGGGCTGGTTAAACGCGCGCGCAGCCGTCAATTGAAGCCCGACGACGTGACCGGCGGCACGTTCACGCTCACCAACCACGGTGTGACCGGGTCGCTGTTCGCCACCCCCATCATCAACCAGCCGCAGGTGGCGATCTTGGGCGTAGGCGCGGTCGAAAAGCGCGTCAAGGTGCTCAACGACGCCATCGCCATTCGCTCGTGCGCCTATTTCTCGCTCACGTTTGACCACCGCATCGCAGACGGAGCCTATGCCGACGGCTTCATGGGCGTGGTCAAGTCCACGTTGGAGGGCTGGCAGTAGCGGTGGGCGCGTAAGCTTCGCGCGCAGCACGGCATCCATACAACGAACTCAGCACACACCATAAGGAGCACGTGATGCGCATTGACTTTGGGCCAATTGAACGGGGCGAGAAGAAACTGATCGACATCGCCCCACAGTACACGGTGGACGATCTGCGCGCCGCCACCAACGAAAGCATCGACCGCTTGCTAGGCTACCTCGACGGCCTGACGGACGCCGACGTTGTCTTTCCGCCGGTTGATCCGCTGGCGGATGACCCCTACGCCAAGCCCGGCGAGGAGAAAATCGGCTGGGGGATTGGGCATCTCGTCGTCCACGTGACCGCCAGCAGCGAGGAGACCGCCGCCATTGCGTCCATCCTCGCGCGCGGCATTCCGTTCGAGGGGCGGCTGCGCTATGAAACGCCGTGGGAGACGGTGACGACGGTCGCGCAGTGCGTCCAGCGGTTAGAGGAAAGCCGTCGGATGCGGCTGGCCTCGCTCGATATGTGGCCTGACCAGCCGTTCCTCGATGTGATGCGCACGCTCAGCCCGCGCTTCGTCGAAAAATTTGGGGAGATGAACGCCACCGCGACGTTCTTGTTCGGCTTGCAGCACGAGGTTGGGCACTACGCCCAGTTCGAGGACGTGCGCCAACAGGCGCTCGCCGCGCGCGTGTAGCGACTATGTCGTAGGGGCGAGGGTATGACTCGCCCCTACTGGCTGCTCAGTTCAGGTTCTCGAAGATGCCGGCCGCGCCCATGGCTATTAGGAGACACCTCACGGTTTCGCCGAAGTCTGCGCCAGTTGTTCGTCTGTGACGATGGGGACGGGAACCAACTTTAGAAGTTGATCTGAAGCAAGCACTACTAGCGCAAAGGTGCGTCCGCGTTCATCGCTGAATTCTACTTCGTAGAAGCTGTCCTCAAATACCTCTACCACCGTGCCACTCATGCCGCGTTCAAGGCCGTGCTCTGGCAGTGAATCAAGCAGCGCAACCACGTCGAGCATTTTGATTTTGTCCATGGCACCTCACT
>JBDNCV010000213.1:0-4837 GCA_046719465.1 Anaerolinea sp. | reverse complement strand
AAACTATTTTAGAAATGTTTTTGACGTGATGCTGACATCAAAAAAGGCATATCCGGTGACTGATATGCCTTTGTGCCCTGACGCGCTGCGCTAGCCTGAGATGATACGATGCTCGACCGCCAGCGCCACCGCTTGCGTTCGGCTGGTGGTGCCGAGCTTAGCCAAGATGCTGCTCACGTGGTTCTTGACAGTGGAACTGCTGATGACAAGCTGCTCGCCGATTTCGCGGTTGTTCAGCCCTTCAATCATCAACGCCAGCACCTCCAACTCGCGTTCAGTCAGGTCATGCCCGAGCGCAGGCGGGCGGGTGGTCGCGCGGATCAGCACCTGCGCGGCTTCCGGTGCGAGCGTGGATTGACCGGCATGGGCACGGCGGATTGCGCTGGCTAACTCATCCCCCGACACGTTCTTCATCAAATAGCCGACCACGCCTGCCTTGAGCGCCGCTTGCACATTGTCCTCATCACTGAAGCTGGTCAGCGCGACAATCTGCGTGTTGGGACAGTGGCGGCGGATGTTCGCTGTGGCATCCACGCCATTCATACGCGGCATCACCATGTCCATCAACACGACATCGGGGCATTGTGACTTCGCAAGATCAACCGCCATTTCGCCATCGGCGGCCTCGGCGATCACCTCCACGTCGTCAAATTCCTCTAGCAGCGTTCGCAACCCTTTCCGCACCATGTTGTGATCATCAGCAATCAAGACCCGTATCCGACTCATCGTTCTGTCCTCATTCAACATGCCAAGTGATGGTAATCTTCGTGCCGCGGCTCAGCTCGCTGTCGATGTTTAGCGCCGCGCCGATACTTTCTGCTCGTTCGCGCATGATGTGCAGCCCCATGCTAGCGGCGGCTGTTGCGTTCGGGTCAAAACCGACCCCGTCATCCACAATCTCAACTTGAATATGATCGCGCTGCGCTGTACCGCGCACGACTACCCGTGAGGCGTGCGCGTGCTTGTCGATGTTGTTGAGTGCCTCCTGCACGATGCGATAAAGACTGATCTGCACTTCTGGCGGCAGCGCGGGCATCTCAGGGATGTCAAGGATTAGCTCAAACTGACGACGATCCCGGATCGGCTGTAAGTATTGCTCAAATAGCTGGCGCATGCTCATCTGTGTGAGCGCCGCAGGCCGCAGCTCAAACAGCAAGATGCGCATCTCCGCTAAGGCGGTCGCCGTCTGATGATATACTTCCTCCGCTAGTTCTCGCGCCCGCTGCGGATCCTTGTCCCAACGCCGCAGCATGCTTTCGGCTAGTGTCCGCGTCGTGAACAGCGTCTGGCTAACGGAATCGTGCAGGTCGCGCGCCAAGCGCTGCCGCTCCTCGATTGTTGCCAACGCCTGCGACCGTTGAAAGAGCTGCGCGTTTTGAATCGCAATCGCCGCTAGCTCCGCAAAAGCCATCAACCGTTCGCCGTCCGCCTCGGCGTAGAAGCCAGCTTGGCGGCTGAACACGTTGATCACGCCAATAGTCTGTTGCTGCAAACGGATCGGCGCGCCCACATAGGCGCGCAGCGCTTCATGCGGCTGCAGGGCGCGCATCTGTTCCTGCTCGGCCATATCCGCCAAGATCAACGGTGATGTTGCATTGGCCATAGCGCGCAGCAGCCATTGGTAGTCGTGGTGAACCGGCTTGAGCGTCACCTTCTGTTGATCGTACTGCGGGCTTTCCGCGAGGGAGTAGCCCTCCTCCTCCACGATGACAATCGATACCTTATCATAGGGAACCAATCGCGCCAGTGCCGTTATGATGCGCTCAAGCACCTCGTTCAAGTTCAGCGTGCTGGTGATGAGCGCGGCCACATCGCGCAGCGCCTCGGTAAATTGACGCTGCTCGCGCTCAGCGATTTCAAGGCGTTTCCGCGCGGTGATGTCGGTGTACTGCTCAATGCGACCGCCTGCGTACAGCCCCTGTCGGATCGGCTGGCTCCAATGCTCCAACCAGCGATCTTCGCGGCCATCATCGGGTGTAACGTGACACTCGAAGCGGTCGGTAAACTCCCCACTCTCGTAGGCCGCCAGCAGCCGCGCCGAGTAGTCGTCTGGATCAGCAAAGACGCACTTCAGATCTTCCTCGATCACGCGGCGGCTGTCGCGCCCGATGAGCCGTTCGCGCTTGATGCCAAAGTAGACTTCGGTCGCTTCATTGCACCACACGACGCGATAGGCGTGATCCAAGATTAGCACTGCCACCATCGACGTGTTGAACACGTCATCGATCAACGAGCGATACTCTTGTTCACGACGGCGCACCATGCTTTCGATGCGGTGGCGCTCCATCGCGTAGCGCATCGAGCGCACTAGCAAGCGGCTGTCCACATCCGACTTGACGAGGTAATCCTGCGCCCCCACCTTAACCGCTTGCAGCCCCATGGCCTCGTCGTCGTTGCCCGTCAGCACCACAATGGCCGCATCATGCGCAGCCTGTGAGATGGTCAGCAGGGTTTCAATGCCGTGGCTGTCCGGCAGGGAGAGATCCAGCAGCACCAAGCGACAGCGCAAACGGTTGAGCGCTTCGACCCCCTCTTGGAGCGTGGCCGCCTTGAACAACCGAAACTGCCAGCGCTCATCAGCCAACAGCATCTCACGGATCAAGCGGGCGTCCGCCGCGTTGTCTTCAATGAGCAGCACATCGATTACATCTTCAGCGTCCATCGCACCCTCATACTAGGCGGGCGGCAGCTTGACGATCTGAAACCAGAAGTTCTCAATTGTCTTGACGATGGTGGCAAACTGGCGCAGGTCGAGCGGTTTGGTGATGTAGCAGTTGGCGTGCAGGTCGTAGCTGCGCAGGATGTCGTGTTCATCGTCGGATGTGGTCAGGATGACGACAGGAATCCGCCGCAGCGATTCATCCGCCTTGATTTCGGCCAGCACTTCGCGCCCATCTTTGCGCGGCAGGTTCAGGTCGAGCAAGATGATATCGGGGCGCGGGGATCCTTTATATTCACCCTCACCGCGCAAGAAACGCAGCGCTTCCACACCGTCGGAGGCGACGTGCAGCGTGTTATGCATTTTGCTGTCTTTGAGGGCCTCGCGCGTCAGACGAACATCACCCGGGTTGTCCTCAACGAGCAGGATTTGAATTGGCTGCATACTGTATCCTTTCTGGCTGCTTAACGGGCAGCGTGAAGTAAAATGTACTCCCCTCTCCGGGGGTGGATTCGGCCGTAATCTGGCCACCATGCTTCTCTACGATACGACGGCAAATTGCCAAGCCAATGCCGGTTCCCGCGTACTGCTCGCGCGTGTGCAGTCGCTGAAAGATGACGAAAATACGCTCAAGATAGGCCTGCTCAATCCCGATGCCATTATCGCTGACGGCAAACCGCCACATAGCCCCCTGCTGTTCCACGCTGACGTGGACACGCGGTGGGCGACCTGCTGTAAACTTGAGCGCGTTGCCGATCAAGTTCTGCAAGAGCTGCACCATCTGCACGCGGTGGGCTGTCACCACAGGCAGCCGGTCGCTTGTTACCTCGGCGTGAGTGTCCTCGATCTGCAGTTGCAGGTTGTGAAGCACACGTTCAAAAACCTCTTGCATCGGCACTTGTGCCCACTCACTCGTTGTGCGCTGAATGCGCGAATACGCCAGCAGATCGTTGATAAGTTCCTTCATCCGCGTTGCGCCGTCCACCGCATAGTTGATAAACTCTTTGCCGTCAGCGTCCAATTTGTCCGCGTAGCGCTGCTCGACGAGCTGTAAGTAGCTGGTCACCATGCGCAGCGGCTCTTGTAGATCGTGCGATGCGACATACGCGAACTGCTCCAGCTCGGCGTTGGAGCGGCTCAACTCAGTGGCGTAGCGCTGAATGGCGGCCTCCTGCTGCTGACGCTGGGTCACGTCCATCATCACGCCGACCGCCCCCACTGGCATGCCTTCATGGTTGCGCAGGATACTCGCGTGAAGCTCGACATAGCGCAGTTGATGATCGCGCGTCATCGCACGAAACCGCAAACTTCCCGACGTCGCATCCGGGTACATGTTGGTGATGCGCTCAATCAACTCAGGCCAGTCCTCCGAGAGGATGATCTCCTGCCATCGTTCTGGCTGAGCGATCAGCTCCGAGGGCGTATAGCCCAGCATTTTCTCAACATAGGCGCTAATGTATGTCAGATTGTAGCTGCCGTCCAGCGGCGTCCCGATGGCCTCGTAGACGATCCCGGGCACGTTGGCAATGATCTGCTCTAACCGCTGCCGTTGGATGGCCAGCGCCGCGTTCAGCCGCTTGATCTCCTGCTCGTGTTGATGCCGCTCGCTCACGTCCATCACCACACCGCACGTGCCGATCAGCTCACCGTTCTCATCCGTGATCGGCGCGTTGAACGACTCCAAATAAAGCAAGCGACCATCTGCTGCGTAGCAGCGGAACGGCACTGGCACAACGCGCCCCGTTTGGTAGGTTTCGGTAGCAGTGCTCGTTGCGTCTGACCAGTCGTTGGGGTGCACGATCTCGCGCCAGAAATTGTCGCTCAATGTCCAGCGCTCCATCGGGTAGCCCAGCAGCGTCTCGGCATATCGGCTGACAAACGTCATCTTCTGCTGAGCAGCATCGCTTGACCCTGCGCCCTCGTAGACAATTCCCGGTAGGCTGTTCAAGATGGTATGATAGCGTCGCTGCTGCATATCGAGCTGCTGTGTGAGCTTAATGCGGGCAGTGATGTCGATCCCAGAAGCGACCAGATACTTGACTTGGCCACCCTCGTCTAGCACTGGGGCCAGCATAAAATCGATCGTGATGGCGCTGTTGGGGCCAAGCCGCACCATCACGTCGTAGCGCACACGCTCGCCTGTGGCTGCCCGCGCGATGGCTTCTCGAAGCTGCTGCT
>JBDNCV010000212.1:0-4844 GCA_046719465.1 Anaerolinea sp. | reverse complement strand
GGCGGCGCATGAACATTAAAAATATCCCGCCCACGTTTGAAGCGTTCGAGGCGTTCCACCAAGCTTACGAGCGTGAGCACTTCGTCTACGCCGACACCAACCGCCAGATCGCCGAGTACACGATCGCAGTGTTTTGCAGTTGGTATCCGTCGTTCCTCGCGCCGTTCATTCGTCAGGTGATCTACACCTTCCTAGACGCGCCGCTGCGCCGCGCCTTCGGCTACCCTGACCCTAACCCCGTGCTGAAGCTCATCACCCACAGCGCGCTGAAGCTGCGGGGCTTTGCGCTGCGCTATATGCCGCCGCGTGAAACGCCCTACTCGCTGCGCGCCCAACCTAACCGCAGCTACCCACAAGGCTACGAGATCGAACAGCTCGGGGTCGATTCCTAGCGGGGGCGACCTGCAAGTCGCCCCACAGGTCTAGTCTCTCACCCCCCAGTGATTGCTGGGTCGTTCAGCCAGATGTCTTGGCTGAACAGCGTCAAGCCTTCCACGATGACGTTGGTGCTGTAGCCATAGGGCAGCTCGAACACGTTCAAGCCGTTGAAGGTCGAGATGATCGGCACGGGCACACCGGTTGACAAGTTCAAGACCGAGACAACCGGCTCGCAGGTGATTTGCGCGTCGTCTTGGCAGATTTCCAGCGCCACCTGCGCGCGGCCCGGGCTGCTGTTCTGCGCGACATACGTCACGCGGATACGGTTCCAACTCACGAGCTGCTTGCCCGTCGCGCTAACGTTCTGCCCGGGCGCGATGGTCGCGGGCGGCGTAGCAAACGTGATCACGTCAAACAGGACATCACCGGTGGGGGTGGGGGTGCTGCGCGGGCCATTACACCACGACGCATCGCAGAACGTCAGCGGGCGCACCCCTTCCAGCGTAGGCAGTCGATTGAACGCCGACTCGGGGAAGGTCGTCCAGCGGCGGTCAATGAACACTGCAAAGTTCTCCCCGCTGACGAACATCATGTTACTGCCGCCGAAGTTGCGATACCACGCACGGAAGCGCACACCCGCTGGCATCTCCCCCATGAACAGCGTCGCGGCGGGGTCGAGATAGGCAAAGGCGATACGCGACTCGCCGATGTTGCGGTTGTCGTCCTGCGTTTCGACGTCGAGCACATCCTGCGGCGGGTTCTCCGCCAGCAGATTAGCCTGTGCTTCGATCTCGCGGCAGGCGTCCTCAGCAGGCAGGCCGGGGGTTGGCTCTGGCACGAAGCCGAAGCGCAGCCGCACAATGTCCACGAGGCTTTGGACAGCCGGCGTGCAGGACTGCACTTGGTCGATGCCCTGCCAGCCGCGCGGGCGCACACCGACCCCCTGTGTGGCGTCGGCCAGCGCTTCAAGGTCAAACCGCAGGTTGCGGAAGGCCAACGCAGGCACGGTGCTGGGCTGGCCGATCCACCCTACCGGACGAACACCAACCCCCAGCAGGGTATCAGCAAGGCTTTCGAGGTCGGTGCGGTTATCAGCTGCCAGCGTGGGCGAGTCTAGGTTCTTGTTGGCGATCCAGCCGGTGGGGCGATTGTTGAGGCCGAGTTCCTCATCGGCCAGCCGTTCCAAGTCACCGCGCACGGCCAACGTGAGCGCGGCCCAGTCGGGGGCTTCAGCCTGCGCCTCAATGATGGAGGGCAACAGTTGGGACTGAAGCTCGCCCGCCAGCGCAGCGCAGTAGTCGAATACGGTCAGCAGCGTTGTCGGGCGGACGTTGTAGAGTGTCTCCAAGAGGCGCACCGTGTTCATGATCGTGCGGGAGCAGCGGAAGAGGCGCGGCCCGCCCGTCCAGTTGGGGGGGCGCTGATCCGCCCCAAAGACGGCATCCGCGGCCAGCTCGAGGTCGTGGCGCACGTTGCGGATGACGATGAAAGCGTCGCTGCTGGTCGCGCCGATCCAGATAGTAGGACGCCGCCCCGCGCCGAACACTTCTTCGGCAATCTGTTCATTGTTGAACCAACTATCGGCAATGATGCTGGGCGCGCTAACATCGCGGTTGGCAATCCACGTGGCCGGGCGCGAGCCGCCCCCGAACACAAAATCTGCGATCACCTCTTGATCGGCGCGGATGTCGCGCAGCAGCGCCAGCAAGTCTAGCGTTTGGTTGGTCGCGCTGACCGTCTGCTGCTGCGCCAGCCCTGTCACAGCCAACCCCAGCAGCAGCGCGCTAAACGCCAGCCATTGAACCCATTTCGCTTTCATGTGCCGCCCCTGATGAATGACCACCATACCCCGCATTATACATCGGCTGCGAAATTTAGCTTGAGGCGTCCCCATCCCCCGCGGCGTTTTGGTCAAAAGCGTCGAGCAGCCCCGCCATCATGGACGGCATTAAGCGCAGGCAGGCCGCCGCCAACTGCGGGTCTTCGCGCAGGTAAGGCTCAATCGCGTCGAGCAGCGCCAACTGTGCCTCCACTTGGAGCAGCATCAACATCACAACACGCTCCAACATCTGGTTGAACGTTTGCGCGTCCGCCTGCCGATTGAGCACCAACCACGACGCGCCCACCATCATCGGCATGGCCGCCACCATCGAAAGTGACAAGCTTTGCATAATCTGGGAGCGCAGGGCCTGCGGCAGCGCTTGCAACCGAGCTTGCAGCTCAATCGTCTGGGCGAGCCGCGCCATGATCGTCACCGCGAGGCGCTGCGGCGCGCGCATCTGAGGCGCGCTGCTCAATAAGCTGTCGACCGTTTCTAAGCGCGCAAACTCGCGCGCAGCCTCCGTGTCTTGTTCAAGCTGCTGGAGCAGGCTTTGCGTCAGTTCCTCGCTCAGCACCCCGTCGAGCTTTTCCTGCATCTGCTGGCGTAACGGATCCATACCCATTCTATCCTTCCAATAAACGGCGGTTCACTGGGGGCTGTTCGCCGATGTGGCCGTACTGCTCGGCGAGCATCTGGCGCGCGCGGAACAGGCGGCTCTTGATGGCGCTCTCGGTCGTGTTGAGGGCAACGGCAATCTCGCTGTAAGAGTAATCATACCAATAGCGCAGCACCACCGCCGCCCGATATTCCGGCGCGAGTTCGTCTAACATGCGCTGGATCATCGCGCTGCGCTCGCGCCGCAGCATCACGTCCTCCGGCAGGGGGTCGCCGCTGGCGATCTCCAGCGCGCTGCCGCTGGGCAGCGGCTCATCGAGCGAGACAACCGTCATGCGGCGCTTGCGGATGCGGTCGATGCAGTGGTTAGACGCAATCGACAGCAGCCACGTCTTGAACGAGCGCTGCGGGTCATAGCTGCCGAGGTGGTTGTAGGCGCGGATGAACGCCTCTTGCGTCGCATCTTCCGCTTCAGGCGCGTCGCCTAACATGCGATAGCACAAGTTGTAGACGGCGTCGGTAAAGCTGTAGACGATCTCGGCGAAGGCTTCTTGATCGCCTCGGCGAGCTGCATCTACCCAACCCAACAAAATTTCATCAGGTTCTGCCACGGCGCTTTTCCCTGCGTTGGTCGTCACATGGGATGAGTATACCCGAAAAAGGCTTGCAGAGCGCCGCTGGCTTGTGTCAGGCTTAAGGGGTGCTCACTGATGAGGACGACGCCCTATGGACAACGCGGCTTATGATCGCGCCACCGCTTACCTTGCCAAGCTTTACAGTCTGCCCTTGATGCAGCAGCAGGGGCGGCAGCATCCCGTCCTGATCTACCCGCCTGACCCCGACCAAGTGGCCGATGTAGACAGCGTGCTCGGTCGGCTGTACGACGCGGCCAGCCCATTGGCGATCTACGACTACGGTCACCTGCACAGCCTGCAAAACAGCGGGCGCACCCTCTACAACGGGGACACTTACGCCCTGCACAGCCTTGAGACGCACCCACTGCGCGTCCATGCCATGCCCGGCAAGTACTTCGACATGCTGGCCACCTGCGACGCGCTCGACCGTGAGCTGAGCCTCGCCGCCAGCAGCAAGCTTATTCGGCTGCCGCTGCGCCAGCAGCTTCACCGCGCGCTGCCCATCGCACAGGCCGGTTGGCGCGGGGCAGGCCGCAGCGCGGCGCTCGGTGGGGCATGTCTCATCGTGTTCAACCAACGCGGAGAGTATCACGCGCTGCTGGCGCGGCGCAGCGCTCGCAACGCCTCTGACGTGAACCGGCTGCACGTCATGCCCGCCTTCATCGTGCAGCCCGTGCGCGGCCAATGGCAGTCCGAATGGCGCTTTAGCGAGCATGTCATCCGCGAATATCTGGAAGAACTCTACGGCGTGGATGAGGGCGCACCCAGCAGCGCGCACCCCGCACGCCAGCGCTTGCAGGCCATGCTCGCCAACGGCGACGCGCGGCTTTACCTCACCGGGGTAGCCTACAACCTGCTGACGCTGCGGGCGGAGATCTGCGCGCTGCTGCTGATCCACGATCCGACATGGTGGGCTGAATCCACCGCCCCGCACAGCGCACTCGCCTTCAACGCGCACAGCGAAGCCCAAGACGGGCGCTTGATCACAATGCCGATCACGACCGACGAGGCGCTGCTGGCAGATCTGCCCCAGCCGCTCTACACTGCCATGCCGCCGCAGGCCTACGCAGCGCTCTGGCTGGGCGTCAAGCTCGCGCGAGAGATAATCGGGGGACGTTGAGGCGCAATACGCCTCATTCTCATCGAAGGGGTGAGTGGTCAGGGAGCGCGTTGCCAGCCAGAGGCTGAAGCCCTCTGGCTAGAGCGCGGGGGCTGAAGCCCCCTTCAGGGGGCGCGCTTCAGCCGGATGCTTTAGCGTCCGGCGCGGCCTAGAGCGCAGGGGCTGAAGCCCCCTTCAGGGGGCGCGCTTCAGCCGGATGCTTTAGCGTCCGGCGCGACCCAGAGCGCGGGGGCTAAAGCCCCCTTCAGGGGGCGCGCTTCAGCCGGATGCTGTC
>JBDNCV010000211.1:0-4872 GCA_046719465.1 Anaerolinea sp. | reverse complement strand
CCTGGCATGATCAGATCAAGGAGGATCACATCCGGGTTTGACTCTTTTGCAGCGATGATGGCTTCTGTGCCACCTGCTGCTTCGCCCACCACTTCTATATCCTCCTGCGCTTCCATCAGCAGCCGGAGACCCTGCCGTACTACCGTATGATCATCAACAATCAGGACTTTAATCGTCATTTCGCCTCACCTGTTATTTCAACTAGCGGTAGGGTCACTTGCAGAGTAGTCCCTCTACCTGCCACACTCTCCACACTAAATGTGCCGCCAAACATCGCACTGCGTTCGCGCATACTCACCAATCCAAAATGCGGTTTCTGTAACTGAGCTTGGGGGTCAAAGCCCTGACCATTGTCGCTGATGCTCAGAGTAAGCTGGTTTCTGCCCTCAACCAACGAAATCTCGACTAGGGATGCAGTTGCATGACGGGCAACATTGCTCAAAGCTTCCTGTGTGATTTGATAAACAGCGTCTTCAATCGGTGAGGGGAGGTGTCGCCCGGTGAGCATCAATGCCGCTTCAACCTGGACACGCTGAAGGCTTTGCCACTGCTGAAACATCCGGCGAAGCGAGACGGCTAATCCCTGCTGCACGAGCTGTGATGGACGAAGCTCGACCAGCAGCGCCCGCAAATCAAGCAATGTTTGTTCTGCCATGTCAGCGATCACGCAGGCTTGCTGAATACCGCGTTCCATATTCTGGGCGATTAATTGAGGCAGGGCTTTGGTGCTGACCGAGAGGCTGAACAGACGCTGCGCGATAGCATCGTGCAAATCACGTGAAATACGGTTGCGTTCGGCTTTGATCGCAGCTTGCTCCGCTTGCAAGGCAAGATCGGCATTGCGCTGTGCCAGTGCTTGCAGGAGTTCGATGTTCCGTGCCAGACCATCTGCCATGGCATCGAACTGCTGCGCCAACCTCCCAACCTCATCGTCACGCGTATCTTGAATGCGCACGCTCAAATCACCGCTGGCAAATTGGCTGCTCGTCTTGGTGATCAACCTCAGCCGCTTCACCTGAGGGCGCGTGACCACCCATGCCAGCAGCAGCGCGATGGGCAGCGCAAGCACAGCGCGTGACAGCACTTCAAAAGCGACCATCGCCGTATAGCCTCTGATCTCGACATTCCCGTATATCAGAATCGGTTCAGCGATCACGGGACCACGGCGCATCCATACCTGATCGCCATTCGCCAACGACACACGCACCATCGCCCACTGCTCCCCACGATACTCAAAAAAAGTATCCTCGGGTGGGAGTTCAGTGGTATCCATACAGGTGGTCAAGCGCATACCGGCGCGGCAGTCTGTCTCCCCCCGGCTCCACAAGACCGTCTCGTCAGGTGAAAGAATTAACGTCCAGCCGACCATCGGATCGACGTTTGTGTCCGTCGGTTCACCATCGGGCACACCGCTGAGCCAGGTGCGCGTATAGTCTACCGCAACCGACCGATAGACCTCGATAGTTGGGTTTTGTCCGGTGTTGCGGGTCAGCAGTAACAAGAAGAAAGTCACTCCCGCGCCTGTGAGCGCAGCGACAATCACATGACTGACAAACAATCGAAAAGCCAGTTGACCCAATAAGCGTCTCATAGCTGCTTTCATTACTAATCCCATCAATCATTTTGGGGTGTAGATTATCCTATCCAATTATAGCCCTCGCGTTTTGCAATCTCCTCCGCAAATTGCTGAATGTTGTTCCACAGGCTGCGTATAGGGCATATCGCTATTGCCGTGTTCAATAGAGAGGGATGTTGAGAAAAGGAGAGACACCATGCTTCAACGTCTGATCATGAACGCACTGATTGCTGTTCTGCTTTTGAGTTCAGTTCGTGCCGTGCTGGCACAGGAAATCGTCCTTGTGCCATTCACGGAACCCGCCTACGGGGTACAGGGCGTGATTCCAGAAGGCTGGATAAAACGCGAACCCGGGCTTTACATCCACGATGCTGATGAATCCTACTCCACAGCTATTGTTATTCAATCCACGCCGCCTATTGATGAATCCGTCTGGTCGCAACTTGGAATGGATGGGGCGCCTGAAAGCACAGGGACGTATACATCTCCCGTGTTCGAGTGGACACTCTACCAGGTTGATTTTGACAACAGCGTTGATGAGACTGATGTCCGTGTGCATGTGGCGCTGGCAGAGCGTGGCAGTCGGCAGTACAGCGTTACAATGCATACCGAGAGAAACGAGTCCGACTCGCTGTATCAAGCCGTCTTTATGCCAGTAATCACACAGCTTGACGTGCTGCCCGTGGCTGGAGACATCGACACGGCTCTTATTGACTCCTACATCGAGGAGGTCATGGCAGCCGACCGAATCCCCGGGCTGGCGCTTGCTATCGTTCACGATGACCGCATCGTGTATATGCAGGGCTATGGCACGACGGGCGTGAATGATATGCCGATTACACCTAATACTGCGTTTCAGCTGGGTTCCATGAGCAAGTCGTTCACCGCGCTGGCGATTATGCAGTTGGTGGAAAACAGCAGCATTGATCTGGATACGCCGGTGCAGCGTTACCTGCCAACTTTTCAGGTTGGTTCACCTGCAAGCGCTGAGGCGATCACAGTTCGGCATTTGCTGCATCACACCAGCGGTATTCCAGGCAATGCGCCGAGAGCAAGCGGCACCGATCAATCCCTTCAAGCACAGGTTGCAGCGCTGGCATCGGCTGAACTCAGCCACGAACCGGGTACAACCTACGAATATGCGAGTCCCAACTACATCGTACTGGGTCGCATTGTAGAAGTCGTCAGCGGACTGTCCTTTGCTAAGTATGTCGAACGGTACATCTTCCAGCCGTTGCATATGACCCACAGCTACACATCGATGGCAGCCGCGCGTGAAGAGGATTTCGCCAGCGGGCACCGCCTGTGGGCTGGTTTTCCAGTTGTATCCTCACTGGCTTACGAACCCGGTCGGCTGCCAACGGCGTCCCTGATGAGCAGCGCATCTGATCTCGCTAATTACATGATCGCTCATCTCAACGAAGGGCAGTTTGCAGGGGAATCCGTGCTTTCGCCTGCGTATATGGAGCTACTGCATACGCCTGCCGTTGCTGCCGAGGACGATCAACAGTATGCGATGGGCTGGCGTGTCGGTCCCATCAACGGGATTCGCGCTGTACATCATGGTGGTATCCTGCCGGACTATCGGGGGAAGATGGTGATGCTTCCTGAGGAAGGATGGGGCGTGGTCGTGTTGACCAATGTTTCGACCATCATGGGGCGTCCCAGCAGCCATGACATCGCGGACAATCTGGCGGGAATGTTGGTTGGACAACCGCTTTCAAGCAGCACACTGGGCATAGGCATGCTTTATCTGGGTCTCACGCTGGGAGCGGGACTCATCCTCCTCGCCCAGCTTCGCAACCTGCTCAGCATCAGGCAGTGGCAGCAAAAATACGCGAACGCGCAAGGACAGGCGCTAGCACGCAGAAAGCATATGGTCGAGCTTGCCTCAGGACTTCTATTCCCGCTGCTGATGGTGGTCGGCTTACCGACTTTGTTGGGTCTGTCCTGGGCAGTGCTGATTGAGCAGGCACCAGACCTCAGCTATTGGGCGCTGGTGGCTGCTGCTTTGGAAATCCTTATCACGCTTCTACGCGGTCTGATGCTCGTGAGCTTTCCCAAATCACAGGCAGTTGCTTCTTGACTCTGCCATTGTGGCAACGTTGATACTACGAAAAGAACCCCGGAGGTCTGATGTTCAAGATTGGTGAGTTCGCAGCAATCAGTGGGGTTTCGCGCAAAATGCTGCGGCACTATGAACAACTTGGGCTTCTGAAGCCCGCCCATACGGATCGTTTCACGGGCTATCGATATTACACACTGGAGCAGTTAGAGCCTATCCAGCGTATTCATACTCTGCGCGGAGCCGGTTTTACGCTTCGTGAAGTAGGTGATGTCATCGAGAGCGATCTGAGCACAGCGGATTTCATAGCTTTGCTTCTTCAGAAACGGAGGGAACTAGCGGACAAACAGAAACAGATCAGTGGAAATCTCGCTCGGCTCGAGCAGCATCTCATTCATATCGAAACTGAAGATACGATGCCGGAGTATGAAATTTTCCTCAAATCGACTGCTGCCCCATTCGCGCTGGCGGCAGTGCCCTCTCTAGGGTTGTCCATGCGTGTTGTTGTTAGCGAAGCTGAACAGCTTGACACGGTGATGATCCAGATTGCGGAGGAAACCGCGCCGGACATGCTCGCCTGCACACAGCACCGGGGTGAGCGAAAGCAGCTCAATTATGCCCTGCACGCGCTGCACTATTGGGTGAGCATCAATGCCTACCATGTTGTCGGGCCACCAAACATCATTGAGTTACCGTCTGAATCGGAGATTGAATCGCACTACTGTGCGGAAATTCAACTACCGATTCGCAAAGCATGAGCTTACAACGTCAAATGAAAGGATCGAACCCATGCAACAACTGAAACGACTGCTCCTCATCGCGTTTACGCTGCTCGCGGTCGGAGTTTCATCAACCCTGGCACAGGAGGACTCCGCTGATCCGGTGGTTAGCGATGCGCTTGAGGGCATCTTTGCTGCCTTCGAGAGTTACCCGATTGTAGCAATTGGAGACAACCACAATGTGCAGCAGTTAGGCGATTTCTACATTCAACTCGTCCAACAACCAGAGTTTGCCCGCGAGGTACGCAACATCGTCTTTGAGTACGGCAACGCTTTCTATCAGGATGTGATTGACCGTTACATCAATGGCGAGGAAGTGCCGTTCGAGGAATTGCAGCGCGTCTGGACACCGACATTTGCCTATGGACCCTCCCCTGTCGCTCAGATGTATATTGACTTCTACCGCGCTGTGCGTGAGGTTAATGCTGCGCTGCCTGAAGGCGAACGTCTGC
>JBDNCV010000210.1:0-4876 GCA_046719465.1 Anaerolinea sp. | reverse complement strand
TCCTCGTCGTCGTCCGCGATGAGTTCGTCGTCGGTGAGGGCTGCGCTGTGATAACTGCGCTTGGCTTTGGCGATGCGCGCTTCTTCCTCGGCAATGGCTTCGTTGAGGGCCTGTTCCAACGAGTGATGATAGCTCAGCCACAGCAGGTGAAAGGCCCACGCGAGGATCCAGATGAGCAGGGGGACGCCACCCCAGCCGCCCATGAGCGGGAAACCAAGCGCAAACAGCACGGTGTGCGCGATGAAACGATAGCGCCGCTGGGTCTTTTCGATGACACGCTGGCGCACTGCATCGTAGTCGATTTCAAGTTCATCAGCCATAGTTGCGTCAACCACTTAGCGGCGCATCCGCCGTCCTTGCAGCTCCTCGATGTAGGTATCGGTGAGTTCGCCATCCTCGGTCAGGCGGACGCTGCGCGCCCCCGTGACCGACACATCATCATCTAGCAGTAAGTCGTTTTTCGCTTTGTTCTTGGGCTTGCCCAGCTCCTGCTCAATGGCTCGGGCGATGCGCTCCTCTTTGCGGCGCGCCCCCGGGCCGTGGTTGCTGTAGTAATCCCACGCATGGGATGCCATCCCGATCCCCCAACCGCCGGTCATGAAGATGAGCCACCACGGGAAGCTGCTTATGGTGACCGACAACACCGTCCACATCATCACGTTAACGACGACATAGGCGATGAAGTGCCCGACAAGGCCGTTAAACTCCTCCTGCTGCTTTTCGATGCGGCGGCGGATTTTTTCCTCCTCGGTCAGCGGCTTTTTCTTGGAGCGTTTCTTGCTGTCGCTGTCGTCAAACTTGGCTTCTAGTTCTTCACCCCACTGCTCGATCTTTTCACCCCAGCGCTCAAGCCGGTTCTCGATCTGCTTGAAGTCGATTCGGCTGAGGTCAAGCGCGGCCTCGATCTTGCCACGGCGGCCATCGGATGCGATGTAGACTGCGCCGGATACGACCTTGCTCTCAGGCTCTTGTGCTGGGGCGGAGCGCTGCGGGGCGGCGGTGGCCTGTGCGGGGGGCGCGTCTGCCGCGCCGATGGCGGCCGCGAACGCATCCATCAAATCCGTCGCGGTAGGATAGCGATCCTCAGGGCGCTTGGCCAGCGCCTTGAGCAGCACCGCATCGAGCGCTTTGGGCAGGGTAGGGTTCTTCTCGCTGGGCGGTTCGGGCGCGGCGTAGATGTGGGCGTGGACGATGGCATAGGCAGAATCGCCTGCGAAGGGCACAATGCCGGTGATCAACTCGTAGAGGATTACGCCAAAGGAATAAATGTCGGTCAGGCTGGTGAGGTCGCGCTGGCCTTGGGCTTGCTCTGGTGAGACGTAGAAGGGCGTGCCGAGCATCATGTCGTGGCTGATGGTGCTTTCGCCCACTTGCGCCATACGCGCGAGGCCGAAGTCGGTCAGGTAGGGGCGGCCTTCGCGGTCGATCAAGATGTTGCTGGGCTTGAGGTCGCGGTGCAGCACGCCTTGACGGTGCGCGTAGTCGAGCGCGTCGGCTAAAGTGCGCATCAGCCGCAGGATGTCTTGCAGCGTGAGGTGCGTCTTCAGCATGAGCTGTTTCAGTGTTACCCCTTCGATGTACTTCATCACGAGGTAGGGGCTGCCGTTGTGCTCGCTGTAGTCGTAGATCGGGACGATGTGAGGGTGTTCCAGCTTGGCGACGATCTGGGCTTCACGTTCGAAGCGGGCACGGAACGAATCATCTTGCAGGAAGACCGTATGCATGATCTTGATAGCGACGTGGCGCTCGAGTCGCGCGTGGCGGGCACGATAGACGGTTGCCATGCCACCTTTGCCCACTTGGTCTTCTAGAATGTACTGCCCGAACTTGTCACCGTCCTGCATCTCGCCCCTGCCCCCTCAACCACCCCACGTTGATTGTATCACGAAGCCATCATGCTGACACAGCAAACCTAAATAATCTTCATCTGCGCATCGGCCACGCGCGCCGCATCGTAGGTCATCCCCAAGCGTGTGAAGATGATCAAGGCCTCACGATAGAGCCGGATGGCGCGCTGCTTCTCACCGCGTTCGGCGAGGCTGCGGGCGTAAGCGTACAGCGTGAGGCCGATCTCACCCTGCGCCTGCATCTGACGGAAGGCTGCTAGCGACAGCTCATAGCACGTGTCCGCGTTGGGCGGGATGTCCGGCATGGTTAGCGCATCGACATGGGTGAGAACGTTGCCCATCATGCGGTAAGCCAGCCCGCGGCTGCGCGGCTCATTGGCGGCCTCAGCGTTCTTGAGTGCTTCCCGCGAGGCGTGAATGGCTTCATCGAGCATGCCTTGCTTCAACGCGATGTCGGCGAGGCCGAGCATGACCTCGGCGCGGATGGAGTAGGCTGTCTCCACCGCGTCGAAGTACACTTTTTCGTGCCACTCTAGCGATAGGTCATAAGCGCGCTGAAGGCTGGCACGCGCTTGATCCAGCAGGTTGACTTGAATGAGCGCGAGGCCTTGATTGGTGAGCGCGTAGCTCAGGGTGGGCAGATCGCCGATTTCCTCGACGATGTTGATAGCAATACGGTACAGCTCTAGCGCGCGCTGCCAATCGCTGCGCAGGCGGTAGTTCTCGCCTTGATTCATGTGGATCACTGCGACGCGATGGCGGTTGTTGGCGCGGTTGTAAAAGCGCCGCGCCTTCTCGTAGTGCTCGTTGCTCGTGTCGTAGTTGCCCAGATAATGATGGATGTACCCTAGGATATGTTCCACACGGCCTTGATTAGCAGGTTGGCCGGAGGCGGCCGCTTCCTGTGAGAGGACGGCAAAGCGTCGCAGCATCTCATGGACAGTGATCTGGTTGGTATCCCAGTCTGTTAAGAGTTGTACGCAGCGGGTGTTGAACTCAGGGTCTGGCTCCTGAACATCACGCGGGGTGGTCATTTGGCATTGCTCTTTACTTTAAGTGTAGTGATAGGCTAGATAGGCTATTGTATCAAGTCAAATCGGCTTTGACCAAGCGCTTTGAATAAATGGGAGTGTCTCCCGCGGAACAGATTGGCGCTTTAACCGAGGGGCTTCAGCCCCGCGCCCCAGCCGGATGCTTTGACTGCTAGCGTATCATAAATCAAGCCGAGAAAAATAAAAACGTGCAAAATCAGCGGGGCAAGTCAGCTTACCCCGCCACACTGAAGAGACGTTCTTTTAACCGACAACTGCATTTTCGAGCTGCTCGCGCAGCAGCATCTGATCGTAGTAGGCTTCCGCAGCGCCCGCAAACTCGCGCAGGGTTTGGGCGTTGAAGAAAGCGTTGATCACTGCCCCCGCAATCGGCACCAAGCCCATCACTAGGCGGGCGGGCACGCGGGCGCTGATGCGAGCCGCCAGCTTGAGCGCCAGCTTGCCGCCGATCCGCCGTTCGATGGGGTCAGGTGGGGTGGCGTCTGTCACATAGCGGTTGGCAGCGCTGGCTTGGGCTGCGTCCGCAGCGGCGGCCCCAGCCACCGTGCGATAAAGCTGATAAGCGCGCTCATCAAGCGCATATTCCTCAGAGAGTCGTCGCAACATGCGCCATGTGCGCCCGTGAATGTCATTCCGCTCACTGTCCGCGGATAGTGTCAGCAGCGCCTGATAGCCGCTTTCGCTCAGCGCATAGCCGAACGTGTCGCGGTGAATCGGTTGGTGGCTGAGAATCGCGCCGTTGTAGAGCGAGTCGTTGGCGTAAACGCTTAGCACATTGCGTAGGTCGCTGTAGCGCGGCGTCTCGATCACATACGCTCCTTTGAGCGCGCCCACTCCCCACGTGATGACGGCCATCTTGTGCAGCAGATAGGAGATGCCCACTGGGATCGTGAGGAGCTGCAAGCCCGGGATGGCCATCTCTGCGCCGCCGGCCAGCGCCACTTTGGTTGTTTCATCTTGGACGAAATCAGCCACGGTGCGGTGATACAGCGCCTTGCGGACAGCATCCAACGGGTTGCCACCGAGGTCGTCAAACGCCAGCACGATAGCATCGGCGATCTGTTGTTCAAAGGACATAAGGTTGTCTCCACGAAATACGCGATTGTTAGTGTGCGCTTTAGGGGCAAGGCGTGCCTTGCCCCTGAACACTATTACGCAGCGCAGCGCAAAAATGTTTCAAGGTGCGCTGATGTGGAGTGTGTAGACGAGCGGGTGCAGCGTGTAAGGTGTGACGGGCGTGATAGCGATGAACACCTCCCCCTCTGCGCCTGCGGGCAGGGTGACCTCTTGAGAGAAGGGGCGGTCGGTCAGGATGCGCACTGTGTAGTCTTGACCATTGACCCACTGGACAATCTGAATCCACGTGCGCTGCGGCAGGCAGCCGTCGACCCACGCCCAGCCCTCCAACGCCCAGTTCAGCGGCTCCGAGTCAAACGTTTCGACTGTGCCACTGCGGCCGACGCGCACATTGTCAAGCGCCACCCCCCACGACGTCTTGGATTCGTCATGGGTCACCTCAAAACGCAGCGTCACCTGCTGGCCAGCAAAGGCGCTTAGGTCGAGTGTTTCAGAAGTCCACCCACCGCTAGAGCCGGTGTAACCTGCCGCGCGCGCCCGCCGCCATGGATTGTCGCTGGTCATGGCAGGCGTGGTGAGATACGTCCACGTTCGGCCGTCCACGCTGGCCGCGATGGTGGCGTAGTCCCAATACTGTTCAAGGTCGTACCACACATCGAAGTGGAGGGTGGGGTCGGCCGCATTGCGCAGATCAAGGGGCATCGTCAGGACGTTCTCGCTGTTATCAACCGGCAGCGCAAACATAAAACGATCCTCGCCGCATGCAACGTTCGGGATCAGGGGGGCGTCTGTCGGCTGGGTGAAGTCAAGTTGAAGAACGCCGCTGCTCGGCGGGTCAAGCTGCCACAGGTGCGTGCCCGTCTGAGCTAGCATGCCGCGTGTGTTGTATGGCAGCCGCTG
>JBDNCV010000021.1:0-35746 GCA_046719465.1 Anaerolinea sp. | reverse complement strand
TTCATCACCCACATTGTGACGGACTGGCTGAACGGCAAGCATGCGGTGTTCGGCAAGGTGGCTAGCGACGCCGATCAAGCCGTGGTGGACAGCATCCAGCAGGGCGACAAGATCAACCGCATCGAGATTGTGGTGAGCTAGTAGGGACGCGGCCTGCCGCGTCCGTGTGGGTAAAGGCCTGCCGCGTCCGTGTGGGTAAAGGCCTGCCGCGTCCGTGTGGGTAAAGGCCTGCCGCGTTGTCGCTGGTCTCATATGACAGCAGACGCGGCGGGCTTTAGCGCTGCGATGGCGGGCGCGGGAACAGGGGCGGCGGCGGGGGCGCATCCTCTGGCGGCGCGCTGGGGGCGCTCGGCGGCACATAGAAGGTCGGCGGGAGGCTGGGCGGCGGGGGCGGGGCGCTTATAGGGGGAACGCTGGCGCTTGGGGGCGCAGCCTGCGGCACAGGGAAGCTGCCTGTCGCCTGCGGCATCTGATAGGGCGGAGGCTGTGTCGGGATGTGAGGCTGATACGGCCGCCCCTCGGAGAGCGCCGGACGCGGCGCAGGCATCGGCGATGGCACGAAGCTCGGCGCGGTCGGCATGGGGGAGCCTTGCGTCGGCGGGAGCAGGCCGCGCTCTTCCATCATCTCGTGGTAGGTTTGCAGGTACTGTGCGATGATCGCCTGCTGCTGGTCTTGCTGCTCGAGGGCGGCCTGCTGGCGCGCTTGGCCCTGCCGCCGCGTCAGCTCGGCTTGCACGCCCAGCGGGTTGTAGACATCCTTGAACGTCTTGTATTCGTTGGCCCCAATGAGCGTAAAGCGCAGCGTGCCCTTGTTCAGCAGCTGGTTGATCAACCCCTGCTGCTCTGAGATGATGTTATCCACGCGCTTGAGCAGCAGCACGTCGCGTTCGTTTTGCAGCCACAGCGGGCGCTGATGCAGCAGCGTGATCGTGTTATCGGTTACGATCATGTAGTCGTTGCGGAAGTCCGTATCCTGCCAGAGGAACCACGCCCCACCGATCACGAACAGCATGAAGCTGATTCCGAAGCCGATTGCGCCCAGCCCCAGCCATTGCAGCGCAAACAGCGACACGAACGCCCCGATCAACACCAGCAGCGGCAGCCACACCATCTTCACCCACACGTACCAATGATGGCGGAACACAATCGCGCCGTTCTCGGCAGGGTAGCTGGGAATGAACGGTGACCACGGCGCGCGCACCGGCCCGACGGTGGTGGGGCGCGGCGGCGCAGCGAAGGCCTCCACCGCATTTCCCGGGGTGATCACGCGCTCGATCATGCGGCGCATCTCGTCGCTGCCTTGTTGGCGCGATTGAGCGGCGCGATACTGGCGCATGTCCATCAGGATGAGATCCTGCACCTTGTCGGGGTCAGGGATCATACTCAACTTCACGTCACCTGCGTTCCCGCTGGTGCGCACGGCAACATAGCCGTAGTGGAAGGCCAGCGCGAACAAATCCCAGTTGGGGATGTCGGCGTTGATCTCTTGAATGCTCGCCAGCGGGATCTCGCTCACGGTTTGGCTGAAGCGCAGCAAGTTACGCTGGATGCGCACGACGCGCTGATCGGTGATGAAGATGCTGTCGTTGATCCAGTCGGCGTAGAGGTAGAGGCCAAACGCCAGCGCAAACACCAACCCCAGCACGATGAACACACCGCCGAACAGCGGCAGCGCCAAGCCCGCGCCCACCCCCGCCGCCGCCATCAGCACGCTGACCGGCAGCCAGCGCACCCACGCCCACCAGTGACGGCGCGTCTCCAGCAGCACAATCTCGTTGGGGCGCTGCGTGTGGAAGCGCAGCGCGGGCGTTTGATTAGCGGGCATCGGCGGCTGCATGGGCAACTCCTCAAGGCATATGGTCTATACCATTATAAAAACCTTTTGACCTATAATGGCGGCTTACGTTGGGAACACTCATGAGGAATTAGCGAATGGGCGAAAAGCGCCGCATCACGCCAGAGGATCTGGCGGCGATTATCTATGTCGATGACCCGCAGTGCAGCCCGGATGGGCAGTGGGTGGCCTACACCCGCCAGCAGCCCTCCCTCGCCACCAACCGCTATGACACCAACCTATGGTTGGTGGCGACGAGCGGCGGCGCACCGCTTCAATTGACCCACAGCAGCAAAGACAACACGCCGCGCTGGTCACCGGATGGCGGGCACTTGGCGTTCATCTCAGCGCGCGGCGGTCAGCCGCAGATTTACGTGCTGCCGACCCACGGGCGGGGCGGCGAGGCGCTCCAGCTTACGGCGCACATCAACGGCGCAAGCGCGCCGGTGTGGTCGCCCGATGGGCGGCAGATCGCCTTTTTGGCGCGGCTCAACGCTGCGGAACGCGCCGACGAAGATGAAGGCCACCCACACGCCGCCACCGCAGAAGAACGCCAGACCTTCTTCGACCCGCACGTGGTGGATCGCATCCCGTACCGCGACGGCACGACGGTTCATGATGACCGGTTTGCCCACCTGTACGTGATCGACGCTGCGGGCGGCGCGCCGCGGCGGCTGACCCACCACGACGCGCATTACACCACGCCCGTTTGGTCGCCCGATGGGACGAAGCTCTACACCACGCGCATCGTGCGCGTCGGCGGCGATGAGTACTGGCGCTACGCCAGCATCTTCGAGGTTGACGTGGCCAGCGGCGCAGAGCGCCAGATCCTCCCGGGCGAGCACACGATCAACGACCTCACCATCAGCCCCAGCGGGCGCTATCTGGCGTTCAACCGCCGCGACGGCCGCGACACGGCCAGCCAGTTTGAATGCTGCCTGCTCGACCTGACGACGGGCGAACGGCGCGTCCTCAACGCAGCCTTTGACCGTCCTGTCTCGCATCTCGTGTGGGAATCTGCTGACGCGCTGCTGGCATCCGTGCAGACTGAAGGCCGCTGTGTGCTGTATCGGTTGGGCGTGGATGGCAGCGCGCAGGTCATCGTCGACGAGCCGCAGCAGATCCTCGGCCTGAGCACAGCGGCGGGGGTAGCGGTCGTCTCATCCGCCACCATGCACAACCCGAGCGAGCTGATCGCCTACGACGCGCAAGGGCAGCGCGCCCTTACCGGCGTGAACGATGCGCTGCTGGCCGCGCTGGAGGTGCAGTCGGCGCATGAGCTGTGGTTCGACAGCCCTTACGGGCGCATTCAGGGTTGGTATCATCTGCCGGTGGGCTATGAAGCTGGGCGCAAGTACCCGCTGGCGCTCAACATCCACGGCGGGCCGCAGCTGATGTGGGGGCCGCATGAGCGCACCTTGTGGCATGAGTGGCAGTGCCACGCCGCGGATGGCTACGTCGTGTTTTACTGCAACCCGCGCGGCAGCGAGGGCTACGGCAACGCCTTCAACCAAGCCCTGAACCACAACTGGGGCGAGCTGGCCATGCAGGACATCATGGCAGGCGTGGAGGCGATGGTGGCGACGGGCATCGTCGATGAGCAGCGCATGGTGCTCACCGGCGGTTCGTTCGGCGGCTTCATGACCGCGTGGATCGTCGCGCACGATCACCGCTTTAAGGCGGCCGTGGCACAGCGCGGCGTCTACAACCTTATCAGCTTCTTTGGCACGACCGACATCCCAACCTTCGCCGAGACGCAGTTCAACTGCCTGCCGTGGGATGACCACGAGTACCTCTGGCAGCGTTCCCCGCTGGCGCACGCCAAGCACATCCAAACGCCCATGCTCATCATCCACAGCGAGAACGACTTCCGCGTGGCGATGGAGCAAGCCGAGCAGTTGTTCACGTGGCTGCACCGCATGGGGAAGACCGTGCGCTTTGTGCGCTTCCCTCGCGATGGCCACGAGATGACGCGCACCGGCGAGCCAAAGCACCGCCTGCGCAGCCTCATCGAGATGATGGCGTGGTGGCGGATGCACCTCAGCCCGACGTGATACCCTCGGCTGGGAACTGCTCCGAGAGCAGGCGCAAGTAGAAGCGGATCTTCTCCATCGCTTCGCGGCGTTCTTCCACTGGCAGCAGGCGCAGCACCGCGCCCGCCTGCTCCATGAGCGTGGATTGCACCGCCGCGAAGCGCTCTGCGCCGTGTGGTGTCAGATGCACGTCGACGCTGCGGCCATCGCTCCCGCTGCGAACGCGCTGCACAAGCGGCGGATCGGCGGCTTCCATGCGCTTGATGAGGCCGGTCATGGTGGCGTTGGTCAGGTGGTGCTCCTCTGCGATCTGCCCGATGCGGCAGTGCCCGCCGTGTTCGATCAAGGTGCGCAGGACAAAGAACTGCGGCGGCGTGAGCTGCTGCTGCGCAAGGAACACGAACAAGCGCTTCTCCAGCAGGTTGACGACTTCAAACGCCAAATTCCAAAAGGTGTGGATGTCCTCAGTCAGCTCGTCCAAGTGAGACTGGCCTTCAATGCAATCAGTTGCTTACTCTGTGTAAGTATAGTGGCAATTGCCTAATCCGGCAGGTGAATGGCGCGGCCCCGTCTCTGGATGTCTGCTCGGGTCTTCATTCTCGGGGAGTGTCTGAGGTCGCGGTGATGCGTCATCTCGTCTTGTTCGATTGGTGTTACAAGGCCTCATCCCCCAACCCCCTTCTCCCACGGGAGAAGGGGGCAAAAGTCCCCTCTCTGCGGGAGAGGGGATTTAGGGGTGAGGCCTCATCACCATCTGTTTAGGTTTAGACACGCCCCATTCTTGTGACCGCATGCTAGATAGCGTAAAGTGTGCAATAATAGTTGCGTATAGAGTTTCTTCTGTAGTGGACGCATCATGGCGTTTGAACTAGAACATTGGGATGCGCTTAACCATCTGTTGGCAGAGCGCGCTGGTGCGCCGGATTGGTGGCAGCGTCTGCATCAGCGCCTCGAAGCGCTGACGCACGCTTCAGTTGGTATTGCCCTGCGCACCACGTTCAACCCCGCATGGCACAGCCTCGGCCTGCATGAGCCGTCGCTCGCCGCCCTCAGCCTCAGCCAGCCCGGCCAGCCTCTCATCGTCGGGGACGTGAGCGCCTGCAGCTTGCGCACGCCTGCCGCGATGGGCGACGCGGTGCTGGTGCTGCCGAGCAGCTTGGCCGCATGGTTGACCCCGCTGGCGCGGCTGATCGAGACAGCGCTGCTAAACGGTGAGCCACCGGAACACCCACCCCTGCGCGGCAGCATTCAGATCGAGATGGGGCGGCTGCTGCACAGCAGCTTGCAGGCCTCGGTGATTCATCAGCGCTTGATCGAACAGGTGGCGGTGCTGGTGGGCTATCAGCGCCTGATCTTGTTCATGTGCTTGCCCGGCCAGCCCACCCACCGCCTGCTGATTGCGGCGCACGTGGGCTATGACCCCGGGCTGCTCAACGAAACGATCGATGTTGACCCCGTCAGCCCGCTCGGGCAGATTGTGATCAGCGGGCTGCCGCTGTTGATCGCCGACACCAGCGACGACCCCGCGTGGGGTTTGCAACCGCCCTTTGTGCAAGCTGCCGCCGCGTGGATGGGGCTGCCTTTGGTCGTCTCGACCCGTGTGATTGGGGTGCTGTGCGTCGATCAGGCGCTGCCCTACAGCTACAGCGAGGACGACCTCGAACAGCTGCTGCTGCTGGCGCAGTTTGCAGGCCCTGCGCTGGACAACGCGCGCCAATATCACCATGCCGAGCAGATGGCCATTCAAGCAGATCGGCGGGCGCGGCGGTTAGATTCGATCCAACGGGTGACGACTGTTCTAACGTCGTCGCTTGATACCGAGGCGATGCTGCGCCGCGCCCTGCGCCTGCTGCATGAGCTGTTCCGGGTGGATCACGTGGCGCTGATCCGCTACCAGCCCAACGAGCATCGCTTCATGGTGGTGGCAGAATATCCGGCGGGTGATCTGGTTGGCGTGAGCATTGCCGAAGCCGAGGGGGAAGCCTACGAGGAAGAACTGCGCCGCGCAACGGCCGCCTATGTGCTGACGCTGCTGCCGGAGCATCAGCCGCCCAGCCCATATGATCGCGTTGGGGCGAAGGTTAGCTTATGCGCGCCCCTCACCGCCTATGACGACATCCTCGGCAGCGTGCGCCTCGACTCGCGCGATGCGCGCCGTGTCTTCACCATCGACGACTGTGAGATGCTGCACGCCATCGCGGGGCAGCTTGCGCTGGCGCTGCGCAACACCGAGCTGTACGCGCAGGCGGTGGTCGCCAATCGGCTCAAGAGCGAGTTTTTGGCCAACGTCAGCCATGAGCTGCGCACCCCGCTAAACGCCATCATCGGCTACACCGAGATGCTGCTGGCACAAACCTACGGCGAGCTGAACGAACGCCAGCTTGACCGGCTGGCGCGCGTCCACAAAAGCGGGCGCAGCTTGCTGGAGCTGATCAACGACATCCTCGACCTCTCCAAGATTGAGGCAGGCCAGCTCACCCTTGACCCCGTGACAGTAGACATCGCTGCGCTGATCAACGACGTGCTGGTGAACTTTGCGCCCGCCGTGAGCGCCAAAGGCCTCCACTTGGAGCTGGACATCGCCGAGAACCTGCCAACGATGCGCTTAGACGCGCTGCGCACCACCCAGATCCTCAACAACCTGCTCAGCAACGCCCTCAAGTTCACCTCGGCAGGCACGATTCGCGTTGGCGCCCGTGTCGTCAGCGTCAAACAAGGGCTGATCGACGGCAAGACGCTGCCGCTGCACATCCGCCCTGCCGACGGACGTTGGCTGCTGATCGAAGTCGCGGACACAGGGATCGGCATCAAAGCGTCCGACCTGCGGGTGATCTTCGACGCGTTCTATCAAGGGGATGGCTCGGCACAGCGCGAGTATGGAGGCACAGGGCTGGGCTTGAGCATCACTGAGCGGCTCATCACGATGCAGGAGGGGCACATCTGGGTGGACAGCGTGGAGCATGTCGGCAGCACCTTCCATGTCCTGCTGCCGCTGCCGCGCGCGACGTCGATCACGCAGGAGCTGCATGAACACACCGACAGCCGCCCGCTCGTGCTGGTGATCGACGATGATGATGCCACCCTTCAGCTTGTGGAGGATTACCTCTCTGGCGCGGGGTATCGCGTCTCGGCTTTGAGCAGCGCTGCCGAGGCGTTAGAATACGCCATCCGCTTGCAGCCCGCCGCCATCCTCACCGACGTGATGCTGCCCGACGTAGACGGCTGGGAGCTGCTGCGCCAGCTCAAAGCCGAGCCTGCCTGCACCCACATCCCCGTGGTGGTGATGTCGATCCTCGACAAAAAGACCACTGCCTTCTACCTCGGCGCAGCGGATTACCTCATCAAGCCGCTCAGCCAGCAAGCTCTGCTCGACAGCCTTGCGCGCGTGGTGCGCATTGCGCAGGATGCGCCCATTCTGGTCGTTGACGACAAGAACAGCCACCGGATGCTCGTGCAGGAAGTGCTGGAGATGCAAGGATATCGTGTGGAGACGGTTGCCAGCGGCGAGGAAGCGCTGCGCTGGCTGCGCTCGGCCATCCCGTCGTTGATTGTGCTGGACATCATCATGCCCGACATCAGCGGGTTTGAGGTGCTGCGCCAAATCCGCGAGTCAGAGGTAACGCGGCAGATCCCAGTGGTGATTGCCACTGGTCGCGAGCTAAACGCCGCCGAACGACGCAAACTTGCTCACTATGACGCGCAAATCCTCGCCAAACATCAAATGAGCGGCAACGCGCTGGTTGAGCAAGTGCGGATTGCGCTCAACCGCCGCTTGCAGCGCGAAAGTCGCTCCTAAACGCGGCGTTGGGGCCAATACCGGCGGATGACATCACCATCGAGGCCGAACGCGGGGATGAGCGCCCCCAACGTGAAGATCAACAGGTTGACCCAAAACCCCGTGAGGAAGACGAAGCGCAGGATGCCGCCCGGGGTGATGACAACCAGCAGCAGGCAGGCCAGCGCCGCCAGCACGCTGGCGCTGGGGCCGCCCAACGCCCGCCGTAAGTGGATATTGGCGGCCAGCTTTGGCTCGTTCGTGGGGTAGACATCGCGCGCCAGCACCCCATAGAAGTGCAGCCGCGCCAGCGGGTAGCCCGCGTACAGCCCAGCCAGATAATGCCCCATGTGGTGCACCATCAAACTGAAGTAGTAGCCGATGGTGGCCAAGAACGCCCCCATCAGCCGGTCGCTGCCGGTGCCGTTTAACCACATCAGCGCGGCCACGAACATCACCAGCGCCACCATGCCCAGCCCCACGTAGGCGCTGCGCTCCATGCTGACGCGGATTGGGCCGAGATAACCCAGATCGCGCGTCGTCAACAACCAGCGGCGGATCTGCGTCATAGTCAAACGAGAAGCTGCTGGAGGGCGCGGATGGTCTCCTCCACGCGCTCACGGTTGAGGCTGTAGCACTTGGCGACATCGCGCCGCCGCTCCGTCAGATAGCCGCTGGCGGTGAGCTGGCGCAGGTGGCGGCTGGCGCTGGATTGAGAAAGCTCAAGCGTTGTGATGAAATCCTGTGCGCAGATTTCCTCCTCGCGCGTGAGCATTTCCAACATGCGCAGGCGCGTTTCATCCGCCAGCGCGTTGAGCCAGATTAGCAGCTCGTTGCGGTTGAGCGGGGCGCTGCGCTGGCTGATATCGCGCGGTTGGCGCACGCCGAAGAACACTAGATCGCGCCCGCTGGCCTCGTCGTGCATCCACGTCACATACGGCCCGAGATACGGCGTCGGGATAAAGGTGATGTGCTTGGCGTTTTGGATCTCCTTAGCGAAGAACTCCTCGCGCTGCAAGTCGCGCAGGGTAACGTGCTCGACGATCTCGGCTGTGGTGAGCCGACTGTAATCCTGCTGGCGGAACGCCTCCACGCATTCGACCACTGTTGGTTGGATGTGCTTCCACTCGTCGCGCAGGTATTGTGACCACATAAACCGCAGGAAGTGGATGATGCGCGCCTTGAGGCTGAGCGGGTCTTGCAGCAGCCCCCACAGCTGCCGATGCAGCTCACTGTCATACTCGCCCAGCAGTTCGGATTTCTCTTCATAAACCGGCTGAATGATCGCCTCATAGGCGCTGAAATCGCTCAAGACAGCCTCGCACCCGCGGAAGCCTTCCTTGTGCTGCATCCAACCGATGGCGTCATCGCGCAGCGCGACCGCGTCGAGCTGTTCGAGTGTGTCGAGAAATTCAGGGAAGCCCAACTGCTGATGATCAAACAGCAGGTGGTCGCCGATCAACCAGTACATCATGCTGAGGTCGGTGCGCTGTTCTGTGGTCAAGGCACGGGCGATGCTGCGCGGGGTGTGCGTCACGCCGGGCAGCGCGTCGTTGTTGTCAGCTCGGACGATGTTCATCAAGAGGATAGCGTGCAGCAAGATGGGGACCGGGGCAGCAGCAAAGTGAACGTCAGCAGTTTTAGCGGGGGTAAGGGCAATGCCCCAATCTGGCATAGAGGAACCTCATAACAGTACAGCAGCAGCAAGATTTAGTCGAATTATGCAAATTCTTGCATAATGTAACATGAGGGAACAGGTTTGTCAATCAACAAATTTGCTGTTGAACGCCGGACGCTCAAGCATCCGGCAAGAGCGCGCCCCCTGAAGGGGGCTTCAGCCCCCGCGCGCCAGCCAGAGGCTTTAGCCTCTGGCGCATGTCCACCTTCTGCTGCGGCTTAGGCACTCCCTTCCGAGAGGGGAGTGTCTGATGCCCCTCACCCCCTGCACCTCACCCCTTGTGCTAGGCGTCACCCACATGGTTGCACGCCGGACGCTTGAGCGTCCGGCAGCGTTCTCTACGGCTTAGGACGCGCGTGGGGCAGCGTCGTCTGGCTCGTCGGCGTTGAGCAGGGCGGGGCTGGCAGGCGCGGCGCTGTTGGACGTCGGCTCTATGATCCTGCCTGCCAACACCGGATACTCATCCAGCGAGTTGGCGCGGTGCGCCACCGCGGCGATGGGGTTGCCATCGGTGCGGATGTGGGTGGTCACGGTGCGATCAGCAGTGTTTTGCAGCTCAATCGCGCTGCTGCGCCACGTCTCGCGTTCATCCGAGAGGATTTTTTCCATCCGCGCCACCAGCTCCGCGGCGATCTCGTCGTCCTGCTGCTGCTCAGGGGTCAGGATTTCCCACTGGTTCAGCTCGTTGCGCAGGCGGCTGGCCGTCAGGTGATAAGTGGCGTAGGTCGCGCCGTACATCCGCGAATCCGACTTCATCGTGAGGGCAACCCCAGCCGCGGTCGTGATGGCCACCAGCCCTTCCAGCCCATTGCCCAACGCAGCAATGACGGAGCCAGTGCCCGCGATGATGAGCGCGAACAGGCGCGCCAGCTTGACCGAGTTGTAATCGCCCTCGATGCGGCGGGTGTACCAGTCCACTTGATTGCGGATGCGCAGGTAGAGATAGTCGGCCACGCTCAGCGGGCTGAAGCCGTCGTCGAAGCGCTCGCCCGGGATGGTGAAGGGCGTGTCGGTCTTGAGGCGCACGCGCTCCGGCACTGATTGGCCGGGCAGCTTCTCCACGTCCAGCGGCTGCATGTAGGGCAGGGTGGCGTTGGCGCGGTCAATGCGGCGGTCGGCCTCGTTGACCATCTCCAGCAGCTTGCGCTGGCGGTCTTGCAGGCTGGGCAGCGGCGCAAACTCGCCCGCGCGGAGTCGATACAGGTAAATCTTCTCGCGGATCGTCTCCGCGCCGACGCGATACTCGATCCACGCGGTGCTGCTGGCGAATTGATTGGCATAGTTGTTGAGGCCGATGCTGACCAGCGGCATGATCACCAGCAGCAGGCGCATCACGCCCAACACGAACTCGTTGGCCGTGCCGCTGGCTTGCAGGATGGCTGTCAGCACCGCGCCTGAGGCCGCCAAAAAGTACAGCAAGATCACCCACTCGCGGATGCGCAGGTAGGTGCGCTTTTGGCTGGTAGACACGCGGTCATAGTCCAAAAAGCGCCGCCACGCGCTCAGCAGGGCCGGATCCTTGAACGCATCATACTCCGGCGGGGCGGATTTCGTCTCCACGCGCAGCGGCGTATCGCCGGGCGTGAGGACGGTGGCTGGGCGCGGCGGGGGCGTGGTCTTGCCGTTGGTGGTGGCCGCCGGTTTAGGTGGAGGGAGTGCCATGGTCGTTACCTCACTGTTCCTCGTCTTCGTTCGATTTTACACCTGCTTCTGGATGGTCAGGTTTCCAAATGGTCAGAGTTGGCGCACAAACGCTTCAAGCCGCGCCTGCGCCCCGCCGAGGATGGGCGCGCCATGCCCCAGCAGCAGGTTCTCCAGCGGCAGCTCCGCTACCTTGCGGATCGACGTTTTGACCGCGGCCCAATCGGGCGAGGCAGGCCGCATCGGGAGCGTCAAGCCCCACGGCAGATGCATCAGCACGTCGCCGCCGATGAGCGTCTTTTCCTCCGGCAGGTAGAGGCCGATCTGCCCGTGGCTGTGGCCGGGCAGGTGGAGCACGCACGCCCCCGCGGCAACCTCATTGAGCGTCTGGCCGTCGCTTAACTCCACGTCGACACGGGCAGGCACGAGGCTGTTGCTTTGCATCCGACCCAGCACAAAGCGGCTGAGTGCCCCCAGCTCTTCCGGCTTGGGATAGGCTATCGGCCAATCGCCGCGGATGACCGGCGCGTCGAGGCGGTGGGCATAGGTGGTGGCGTTGACCTGCTGCTGAAGGCTGGGCAGCGCGCCGACGTGGTCGGGGTGTGCGTGGGTGATGATGATGCGCTTGAGGTCAGTAAGGGTGCTGCCAAGCTGGCGCAGCGCCCGCCGCACGTAACGGTCAAACCCTTTCAGGCCAGTATCGACCAGTGTGAAGCCGTCCGCCCCACGGATCAGGTAACCGTTCAAGCCGTTGAACTGCGTCAACACCCCAAACACTGCCGCTGTAAGCTGCTTCATGCCCGCTCCTCCTCTATGACTATGATTGTAGTCGAGTTTGCGTTGGGGGCACGTTTGCGTTTTGTAATGTGGGGCGCTGTGCTGCATGGCGCGCCTGTAGACCTATATCTATCCGCCATGCAGCTTCAGAGTGCACACAGGGTTGAGATTAAACGCTGTTTGATCGTTTGGTGGATGCGACGCTAAAACGCAGCAGCAAGGAGGCTTGGCAGGCCCCATCCGAAAAACCATACCACAAGAATAAACATAATGACCAAAAAAATGATCATCGCTGGTGAGTTTTGTTCCTTATACCATTGATTGCTCGCTTCTTGAATCGATTGCTCGAGGCCAACTTGCGCTTGAACAGCCTTTTCAGTGGTCAGGCTGCCGCTGATGAGCGTCGCGGCTAAGTCGTGTAGTTGATCGCGCAGCACTGCATCCAACGCAGCGATATTTGCCAAGCGCTTTGTTCTCATAGGCACACTGCATGTCGCAGTCACGCTGACGCGGCCAGATAGCGCACGGACGTCTACTCGGAAGCTGCCTCCTATAAACCGAATACGCTGCTTGTAGGTCAGCTCGCCGGTGCGCTTATATCCTAAACCGATGAAGAAATCGTCAACGAGTTTGAGGTTGGCATCAGCTTCAAGCGGAATATCGGCGATAAAATGATGAACGCCTAGCTGCTTCACATAGTCCGCAGCAGCGTTCGCACGAGCGGGTGAGCTTGGCGCAGAAGCAGGGGACGCAGGCGTAGCTTCCCCCGATTTGATCCGCCGCAGCGCATGGCGAGCCGCTTCATGAAAAGGATCAAGCGCCAGCGCTTGCTCTAGGAACTCAACCCGCTGATCGTCGTCGAGCGCAGCGCGGGAGGCAAGATAAAACGTTTCGGCATTGGCTTCAGGCATCGCCTCGCGCAGCAGTTGGCGCGCACGAGGTAAATCAAAGGCATCGATAGCATCTTTGATTTCAACGTTCTTGGACGACATTGATAACGTATCCCCCCGAGGTAGGTTAGTACAAGGTGGCTTAGCACATCACTGCCTGCGTGTGAGACCTCGATGCAAGGTCAACGGCGCAGATTCGACCCTTTTTAAAAATTATTTTAGGCTAAAAAATGCTGTTTGTCTAGCTAACTAAGGGCGCCCTTCAAGCGGCAATGGCGGCGATAGAGCAGCCATAATAGAATAGCATAAATGTTCTTATCAGTACGGCAGGATGCTCATGCACCTCAAATCCGTTCGTTTTAGCCCACCCCAGCACACGGCAGCGCTGCAATACCCCTTCACCATCCCACTGGTGCAAGCCGCGCCGCAGATCGACTTTACTGCGCCCGTCACCTTCTTCGTCGGTGAGAACGGCACAGGCAAATCCACCTTGATGGAAGCCATCGCGTGCGCGTCTGGCGTGATTACCGTGGGTGCAGAGGACACCCACAATGACCCCTCGCTGGCCGCGGTACGCTCGCTAGCCAAGACTCTGCGTTTGACATGGCACAAGCGAACGCGCAAGGGCTTCTTCTTGCGCTCAGAGGACTACTTTGGGTATGTGCGCCGCATGGCGCGGATGCGTGCTGAACTGGCGCATGACCTGCAAGCCGCCGAAGACGAGTATCGAGACAAATCCGCGCTGGCGCGCGCACTTGGGACAATGCCTTACCGCCGAGAACTCAATAACCTGAACACGCGCTACAATGGAGACCTTGACGAGCGGTCACACGGGGAGAGCTATCTCGCGTTCTTTCAGGCGCGATTCGTGCCGCAGGGCTTGTACCTTCTGGATGAGCCAGAGGCTCCTCTTAGTCCCATTCGTCAGTTGGCTCTCATCGTACTCTTGCGCCAGATGGTCGCGCATGGCGCACAGTTCATCATCGCCACCCACTCGCCGATCCTGATGGCGTTCCCCGGCGCGGTCATTCTGACGTTCGACCAAGTGCCACCTCGCCCTGTCGCCTATGACGACTTGGAGCACGTCACGCTCACCCGCGACTTCCTCAACCATCCACAGCGTTTTCTAGATCGTCTGTGAGCGCTGCCCTCGGTGGCCAACCTAGGCCGTGGCAGTCTCTTGGACGGCTTGGCTGGAGGGGATCGCGTCGAGGTGTTCGCTCAGGCGCTGGACGGCGGCGCGGGCAGGGTCGTCAGAGAGCGCGGCGGCCAGCTGTGCCGCGCGGTAGCGGTCGTTGAGGTTGAGGGCGTAGAGCGTTGTCAGGTTGTGTTCGATGCGCGTCTCCATCAGCAGGGGGTACTCGCGCGTGAGGTTGTGTTCCACGGCGCGCAGGATCGTCTCCATGCTGATGGGGCGGCTGTCGAGGGTGAGGGTGAAGGCGCGGCGGGCGGCTTCATCGAGGCCGGTTTTGTCGGCAGCGCTGAGGGCCGCGTACAGGCGCTGCACGCCCTCGGCGCGCCACGCCTCCAACAGCGGGTAGCGGGGCGGCTTGGGCGCGGGGGTGTAGGTCTTGCCTTGCAGCGTCAGCCAGAGGGCTTTAAAAAACGCTCGGATCACGCGCATAGGGGCTTCCTCTCGCTCAGGCGGACGGCACGAGGTGGACGACGGTCACACCTGCGCCGCCCTCGTTGGGCAGGCCTTGCTCAATCTTGCTTACCAAGCGATGCCCTGTCAAGAACTGGCGCACCGCCTCGCGCAGCTTGCCCGTGCCCTTGCCGTGGATGATGCGCCCGAACGGCAGGCCAGCCATGTAGGCCGCATCCACGTAGTAATCGAGCCGCTTGAGCGCGTCCTCGACGCTCTCGCCGCGCAAGTCCAGCTCAAGGCCCGGGCTTTCATGGCGCGGCGGGAGCGGGTCTGGGACGACCACGGGCGGCTCGTGGCGCTTGCTGCGCTCGGCGGCGCGGCGCTCGCTGCGGCTGCGCTTGCGCAGTTCGGCCACCTTCGCGCGCACGCGCAGCGTCCCCACTTGGACGACGGCATCGCGCCCGTCAAGTTCAACCACCGTGCCCTCGGTGTTGAGCGCGTTGAGGAACACTTGATCGCCCACGCGCACTTTGCCGGTCGTTTCGTCCTCCTGCACGCGCTCGATCTCCTCGACGTTCATCGGCGCGGCTGTCCACTCGATCATCTTCTGCGCGGCCTCTTGCAGCGCCTTGATCTTGTCCAGCGGCATCCCGGCGATCTGAAGCTCCTTCTGCATCTTGCGCAGCTCGCGCCGGAAGAATTCCAGCTCTTTTTCGGCGTTTTCGCGCGCTTCTTGCAGCACACGGCGGCGCTCGTCCTCGATGGCGTCGATGCGCGCTTGGAGCGCGTCACGCTGGGCTTGCAGCTCGGCGCGCAGTTGGGCGATGGTCTCATGCTGCTGGCGGATGTCTTGGCGTGTGCGCTGGATTTCGTCCAGCAGGTCGTCCGCCACCAAGTCCTCGGTGGTCACCATGCCGCGCGCCGCCTCGATGATCTCCTCATCCAGCCCCAAGCGCCGCGCAATCGCCAGCGCATTGGAGCGCCCGGGCAGCCCCACCACCAGCCGATAGGTGGGCGCGAGCGTCTCAAGGTTGAACTCGACGCTGGCGTTGCGCACGCCCTTCGTCTCCACGGCGTAGATTTTCAACTCGGGATGATGCGTGCTGACCATCGTCGTCACGCGGCGCTGAAGCAGCCGGTTGAGCAGCGCCCGCGCCAACGCCGAGCCTTCCGCTGGGTCTGTCCCTGCGCCCATCTCGTCGAGGATCACCAGCGAGCGGTCGTCACACTCGCGCAGGATGGCGATGATGTTGGTCATATGCGCCGAGAAGGTCGAGAGCGACTGCTCGATGCTCTGTTCATCCCCGATATCGGCGAAGATGCCTTCAAACACGCTGAGGCGGGCTTCTTCCACGGGCAGGTGCAGCCCGCACTGCGCCATGAGCGTCATCAGCCCCACCGTCTTGAGCGCGACCGTCTTGCCGCCCGTGTTTGGCCCTGTCACCACCAGCACCCATGTCTCCTCGTCGTACTCCACGTCAATCGGCACGACGTTGTTCGTCAGCAAGGGGTGGCGCGCCCCCCGCAGCACGATGGTGCTGCCCGGGTGGGGGCTGTCTTTGCGCGGGCGGAACTCGACCAGTTGAGGCATGACCGCCTTGATCTGGATGGCATACTGCGCCTTGGCCAGCGTGAAGTCAACCTGTGCGAGAATGCCGACCGTCAGCACGATCTTCTCGCTGGCCGCGCCGACTTGATCGGTCAAATCCATCAAAATCCGGCGGATTTCCTTCTCTTCTTCTAGCTGCAGCTCGCGGTAGTGGTTGTTGAGTTCGACCGTCTCCAGCGGCTCGATGAACAGCGTCGCCCCGCTGGACGACGAATCGTGCACGATCCCCGGGATGCGCCCCTTGTACTCGGCCTTGATCGGGATCACATAGCGCCCGCTGCGCTGAGTGATGATCGCCTCTTGCAGGATCGGCTCGTTGCGCTTGCTGGTGATGATGCGGTTGAGCTTGCTCTGGAGCCGCTCCAGCGAGATCTTCAGATCGCTGCGGATGATGGCCAGCTTGGCCGTGGCCGTGTCGCGCACTTCGCCCGCGTCGTTGATGGCGCGCTCAATCGCATCTTGAATCGGCGCGACCTCGTCGATGTCCTCGACCAGCTCAGCCAGCAGCGGGAACTGCCCCTTCTGCTTGGCGAGCGTGCGCTTGAGGATGCCCGCGCGGCGCAGCGTCTGCTTGATGTCGAGCAGCACCGACGTGTCGATCAGCACGCCGCGCGCGGCGTTCATCGCGGGCAGGCGCACATCGCGCACCCCCGCCAGCGAGACGTTGACCTTGTTCTCCAACAGGTCAACCGCTTCGGCGGTCTCGCGCTGCCACAGGCGCGCTTCCTCTAGGTTGGTCGTCGGCTGAAGCTCGCGCACCAGCTCTGCGCCGGCGCTGAACACCGAGAGGCGGGCGACTTGCTCGAGTATCTTGTCAAGTTCCAGCGTTTGAATCGATTTATCGCTAATCATGCGTTCGGGTCTCTGATGCGGGCAGTGAAGCGTGCGCATAGGCACGGCGACCCTGATTGTAGTCGGGGGGTGGGGGTGCGTCAATAGAGGGTTGCTAGAGGGTCATGAGGGTTCACTGCGATTTGCGGTGCTCATGATACACCCGCCGGATCGTATCGCGCAGCTTGTCGGGGCTGATGGGCATGAGCAGGTATTCGACCGCGCCCGCCTCGTAAGCTTTTTGTTCCATGCCGTTGTAGGCTGAGTAGACGACGATCTGCGTGTTAGGGTGGCGCTCGCGGATGATGCGCGTGGCTTGGTTGCCGTCCATGCCCGGCATCATCACGTCCATGATGATAATGTCTGGCTCAAGCTCATCAGCCACCTGTAACGCCTCTAGGCCGTTGCGCGCTGTGCCCACGCACGTCATGTCGTCGGTCATGTCGAGCATCTGCTGCCAAAGCTCGTTCACGGCAACTTGATCGTTGACCACCACCACCCTGATTTTAGACATACAGCGTCGCTACCCTATTAAAAGAAGCAAACCTTTGCATGAGTATCATACAAAGAATTTGTTATCCCTGCACAGCCAATCAAGCGCCATTCATAAGAAAGTTGTCAAGAAAATTTGTCGGCGTGATATGATCATAGCGTTCGCAGATAAGCCGACGGGGGAACGATGCAGGCATACGACAGCATCATCATAGGCGCAGGGCAAGCAGGGCCGTCGATGGCCGTGGGGTTGGTCGGCTTAGGACGTAGGGTAGCCCTGTTTGAGGGCAGCTTGTTGGGCGGCTCGTGCGTCAACTATGGCTGCACACCCACCAAGACGCTGCGCAAGAGCGCCCGCGTGGCGCATCTCGTCCAGCGGGCAGGCGAGTTTGGCATCCACACCAGCGCGCCGCAGGTGGACTTTGCGGCCGTGATGGCGCGGGTGCAGCAGGTGGTGAGCGCCAGCCGCAGCGGCCTTGAACAATGGCTCAGCAGCTATCCGGGCCAGCTCGACGTGGTGGATGCGTACGCCCAATTCGACGGGCGCGATGGCGACCTGTTCCGCGTTCGTGCGGGGGATGCGCTCTACGCAGCGCCCGTGATCTACCTCAACACCGGCACGCGCGCCGCTGTCCCACCGATTGCCGGGCTGGCCGACGTGCCATATCTAGACAATGTGCGGCTGCTCGCGCTCAAGAAGCTGCCGGAGCACCTCATCATCCTCGGCGGCAGCTACATCGGCCTCGAGATGGCGCAGATCTTCCGCCGCTTGGGGAGCGAGGTTAGCATCGTGGAGCCAGCGCCGCGCCTCGCCCCGCGTGAAGACCCCGACGTAAGCGCCGCCCTTGCGGATCTGCTGACGCAGGAAGGCGTGACGATCTACGCGGGGCACAACGCTGTTGAAGTGAGCGAGGCGCACGGCACGATCACCGTTACGTTGGAGCGCGGCGGTCATCGCCTCACCGCGGCGGGGTCGCACCTGCTGGTGGCCACTGGGCGCATCCCGAACACCGATCGGCTCAACGCGAGCAGCGTCGGGCTGGCGCTGGATGCGCGCGGCTTCATCGAGGTCAACGGGCAGCTCGAGACGAACGTGCCGGGCATCTTCGCGCTGGGCGACATCAACAAGCGCGGCGCGTTCACCCACACCAGCTACCAAGATCACGAGATCGCGCTGGCCAATGCCAAAGGCGAGGCGCGCAGCGTGGACGGGCGCATCATGACCTACGCGCTGTTTACGGATCCGCCGTTGGGCCGCGTTGGCATGAACGAGACCGAAGCGCGCGCCAGCGGTCGCCGCGTGCTCATGGCCGTTCACCAGATGGCGAACGTCAGCCGCGCCAAAGAGGAAAGCGAGACGGTCGGCCTCATCAAGCTGCTGGCGGACGCTGACAGCGGCCACCTGCTGGGGGCGACTTTCTTCGGGATTGGCGGCGATGAAATCGTCCAGATTGTGGGCAACTTCATGGCAGCCGGTGGGACGTATCACACGATGAAGGAGGTGCTGCCGGTGCATCCTACCGTGGCCGAGTTCCTCCCGACGATCTTGAACCGCTTACAACCGCTGGAGTAGACGCCGTTCCGTCGGTTATAGTAGACGAGGTTCAATTCAAGAAGGATTTAGCCACATGGCACGCCGACATTTCTTGCTTGGAGTCTTAACAGGGCTGGCGCTGGGGGCCATACTGCGCCAGCGCCGTCAAACAGGCGTCACTCAGCCGCGGCTCGACCGCTACTACCAGCAGCGCGCCCGCATCTACAACCTGACGGACTATCTCTACTTGGGGTCGTTCCCGCGGATTGAGATGCGCAAGAAGCTCATCGAGATGCTCGACCTTCAGCCCGGGATGCGCGTGCTGGACATGGCGTGCGGGGCGGGGGCAAACTTCCCCTACATCATGGAGAAAATCGGCCCCACGGGCCAGATCGTCGGGACGGATTACAGCCAAGAGATGCTCGACAGCGCCCACACCCAGTTCGTGCTGGGGCGCGGCTGGCAGAACATCACGCTCATTCAAGCCGATGCCGCCGAGTTCCGCACAGAGGAACCGTTCGACGTGGTGATTTGCACATTAGGGCTGGCGGTCATCCCACGTTGGGAGCAGGCCATGCAGCGCGCGATGGACGCGCTCAAGCCCGGGGGCGTGTTCGGCATTGCCGATCTCAAAGAAAGCGACCGCTGGTACACGCTGCCGCTGCGCTTCATCAGCGACGTGATGGACGTGGCCATCATCGCCGACAGCACGCGCCGCGCGTGGGAACGCCTCGAAACGCTGGGCGAGGACTTCCGCTTTGTCGACCTGTTCCACGGCTACCTCTACGCAGCAACGGTGCGCAAACCGCTGACGATCAAAGCCTATGCCAACGGGCGCGGCTAATCAGCCAGTTGCAGCGGCGCGTGTAAACACTTTGTGATGCGATGCGGGTAGTCCTCCTCCACGGCGATCTCGACGTAGTAGAGCGCGTCGCTGTGTTCTGCTTCGACGATCACCGCGGCGTGGTGCTTGCCCACGGCCAGCGCCTGCTTCACCTTGTGCCGCCCGATGGCCTCGCGCCGCGCCGCCCATTCCGCTGTGCGCGCGCTTGCGTCTTGCTCGCTCAGCAGCGGCTCGGCAAAGCTCTCTTGGATGAACTGCTGTAAGCGCGGCAGGTGGCCGTCGTTGTAGAGCTTCATCAGCGCGATGAAGCGCATGCCAGCCTGTGAGCCGCTGAGGGCGCGCTTGTCGTCAGGGTGGGTCATGGCTGCTCCATGATGCGCGTCTTGAGGATGCGCTCCAGCTCGCGCAGCGTCAGGTCAGGGCGTTCATCGCGTAGAATCGGCAGATGCGAACGGACGCGGTGCAGCATGTTCAAGTCAATCTCGCGCACGATCAACGCCTCGTCGAAGTAAAGGCCATGGGTGACGAAGCTGCCGTCGGGGTCAACAATGCTGCTGCCGCCCCAGAAGACCTTGCCGTCCTCATAGCCCACGCGGCTGACGTGGACGACGTAATTGGTGAAGAAGCTGCCGTAGGCCTGATTCACCAGTTCCACCCAACGCGACGATGCCAACCGCGCGTCCTCGGTCAAGCCGCGCCCCGGGCTGGCGCTCATCAACAGCATCACGTCCGCCCCGTCCATCCACAGCAGGTATGCCGCCGACATGTGCCAGAAGTCCTCGCAGATGAGCATGCCCATCCGCCCCCAGCGCGTATCAAACGCGCGGATGTGCTGCCCGGGGCTGAAGTAGCGCGCGTCGTCGAACATCGTATACGTCGGCAGGTAGACCTTGTGATGGATGTGCACCGTCTCGCCGCCGCTGAGGTAGGCCGCCGCGATGTAGAAGCGGTTGCGCTCGTCCTCGCGCACAAAACCTACTACCACGTCGATGTCGTGGCTCGCGTCGAGCAGTTGACGATACACGACGTTAGACGGGTGCGCGCGGATGGCCACCTCTGGCACGAGGTCTTGCACTTGGTAGCCGGTCAGGCTCAGCTCTGGAAAGACGATCAAATGCGCCCCTTGTTGGCTGGCCTGTTCGATAAGGTCAAGGTGCGCGCGCACGTTGAACGCCACATCGCCGAGTTTGGGGTACATCTGCGCCATCGCAAGTTTGAGTCGCACGCTGGGGTCTCCTATCACGTTGATCGCTTGAGTATAGCGCAGGGCCGCCTGACAAGGCAGGTGGGGCTGCATTTGGTCTAAATCACTGGTGATGGCTCTGCCCCCTGCACCTCACCCCTTGTGCTAGGCGTTACCCACATCGTGCAAAACGGACATTGAACGCCGGACGCTCAAGCATCCGGCCAAAGCGCGCCCCCTGAAGGGGGCTTCAGCCCCCGCGCGCTAGCCAGAGGCTTTAGCCTCTGGCGCACGGCCACCTCCTGCTGCGGCTTAGATACTCCCCAGCGGCGGAGAGTGTCTAAACCTAAACAGATGGTGATGAGGCCTCACCCCTGAATCCCCTCTCCGGGCGGAGAGGGGACTTTTGCCCCTTCTCCTTCGGGAGAAGGGGGTGGGGATGAGGCCAGCTTCTCCGAGGGGAATGAGGCCTAAGTACCATCATGCCGAGAAGAGACACTCGCCTCACCCCCTGCCCCCTCTCCCACACGCCGCTGCGCGGCTGGGGCGAGGTGATGAGGCCTCACCCCTGAATCCCCTCTCCGGGCGGTGGCCGCAACGTCTCCCCTTCTCCTTCGGGAGAAGGGGGTGGGGATGAGGCCTTGTAATGCCAAGCGAACAAGACGAGATGGCGCATCACCACCATTTTAGCCCTCACTCTGTGGTCTGCGGCCAACAAACGCCAGACCGGCTTCGCCACGCCCCCTGAAAAGGGCTTCAGTCCCCTTGCATGGCCATAGTCGCTGGCGCGGTTCAGCGCTATGCTTGCGGCAGTATTAGACGGTATTGGGAGCTGTGGGCATGAGCTACGACTTCGATCAATCCCCTGATTTGCGCAGCGTCTACGCCACCAAGTGGACGTTCTACCCTGAGGATGTGCTGCCGCTGTGGGTGGCGGATATGGACTTTCGCAGCGCGCAGCCGATCATCGACGCGCTGACCGAGCGAGTGCAGTTTGGCACGTTTGGCTACACCATGGATTATCCACCGCTGCGTGAGATCCTCGTCGAGCGGATGCAGACGCTCTACGGGTGGACGATTCAGCCCGATTGGATCGTGTTCATCCCCGGGATGGTCACCACGATGAACATGATCACGCGGGCGCTGACCAAAGCAGGCGACGGCGTGCTGATGCAAACGCCGGTCTATCCGCCGTTCCTGCACATGCCGTCGCACAACGGCTGTTTTGCCCAATGCGTTGACCTCACGATCCACCCCAACGCCGACAACACCTACACCTTCACCACCGACTTTGACGCCTTCGAACGGGCGATCACACGGCAGACGCGCCTCTTCTACCTCTGCAACCCGCACAACCCGGGCGGCATGGTCTACACGCGCGCCGAGCTGGAGCGTTTCGCCCAGATCTGCCTCAAGCACAACGTCACCATTGTGTCCGATGAAATCCACAGCGATTTGATCCTCGAGGGTCAGCACACGCCGATTGCCAGCCTTTCGCCTGAAGTCGAGCAGCGCACCTTGACGCTGATTGCCCCCAGCAAGACCTACAACCTTGCGGGCTTGGCCTGTTCGATAGCGATCATCCCGGATGAGGCGACGCGCAAGGCCGTGATCGCGCAGGTGTGGGGGACGGGGCTGCACGTTAACCTGCTGGGGCTGGTGGCCGCCGACGCCGCCTATCGCTATGCCAACGGCTGGCTGACGGAGGCGCTGGCCTACCTGCGCGGCAACCGCGACTTGGTGATAGACTACCTCGCCGAGCGCGCGCCAGACATCCGCCTGACGCGGCCACAGGGCACCTACATGACCTACCTTGACCTGAGCGCCGTGCCGCTGCCTGCGGGGCAATCGGCCAGCCAATTCCTCGAGCAGACGGGACGTGTGGCCGTCAACGCGGGCGATACCTTCGCCGGGACGATGGCGCAGCGCCCGCCGGATCGCTTCGTGCGCTTGAACTTCGCCTGCCCGCGCGAACGCCTGCGCAATGGCCTTGAGCGCATCGCGGCGGCGGTGCAAGCGCTGCCGGTCACAAGCGGGTGAGGTCAATCTCCTGCACAGCGGAGTGCGGCGAGAGGTTGATCACACAGCGCATCAGCGCCAGCAGATCGTCGCGCCGTGCCTCGCTGGCGGGGCTGTCCTCGGCTAAAAACTCGTCGCTGGTGTAAAGACAGGTGACGCCGATGGGGGCGGCGCGCACGATGTCGCGCAGGGCCTGCGCCACGTTGCGGATGCCGAGTTGGGTGTGTGTCGGCTCGGCTAGGGTGGGCATAGGCTGGCCGATGAACACGATGCGCGCTTTAGGCGATTGGCGCAGGTTGTTCATCAGTTTTTGGATGCACAAGATGGTGGTGGTGAGGTGCAGCGCGGTCAGCTGTTCGGCGCTGCGCGTCTCCTGCAAATCGGGGTAGGCCGAAAGATGACCATCGTAGATGCACACGTCAAGCGGCTGCTGGCCGAAGCTGTTGGCGATTGCTGCGCCTGCGCCGCGCTCGCTCAAGTCAACGCGAATCCAATGAAATTGTACACCGCGGCGCGGCTCTAGTGCGGGGCGCTGGCGGGCGACGAGCCACACTTGATCGCCCACCTGCGGCAGGTGCTGCGCCAACAGCAGGGTGCGCAGGCCGTCATCGCCGAAGATCAGATAATTGGTCATGCCGTTGTCATGGGTTGATTCATGGCCGCCATTGTAGCACAGCCTTTAATATCGCCCTAGTGTGGTTTGAGGGGATGAGGCCTCACCCCTAAATCCCCTCTCCGGGTGGAGAGGGGACTTTTGCCCCTTCTCCCTCGGGAGAAGGGGTTGGGGATGAGGCTCCCCTACTTGCAGCTTGTGACTTTTCACTTTTTCAGCCCATTGCGGCGGTGGGCGCTCCCCCGCATAATCAGAGCAGATCGTGATGGAGAAACGCACCCGTGCTGTGGCGAGTGTGGCGGGGCAGTCTGATACTGACGCTGGGGCATCTCGGCCTGCTGCTGCTCATGCTGCTGGCGGGTGCGGTGTTGGGGGGTGACGTCATCGCGCTGAGCCGCGACACGCTGGCGGCAGCCCCACACCTAATCCTGCGCGACCTTCAGCGCGGTCTAGACGCGCAGATCGTCTACGAGGGCGACTTCCACAGCCTGCCCATCTGGTCGCCGGATGGGGCGTGGCTGGCGTGGCTGCGCGGCAGCAGCGTTGCCCATTGGATGCTGCTGCGTTGGGATGATCTCACGGTGCGCCCATTGGCCGGGTCGCTGCCGAGCGGGACGATGCTGGCGTGGTCGCCCGATGGGCAGCAGGTCGTGTTTGAGCGCACCACCGCCAGCGGCGAGCGCCGCCTGATGATCGCCGACGTGGCGGGCGCCGAGCCGCGACCCCTCCCCAACAGCCCGGGCCTTGACCAGAGCGCGCCGTCGTGGTCGCCCGATGGCCGCTGGGTCGCCTACCAGATGCAGGCCGAAGACCGCATCAGCCGCATTGTGCGCTACGACTTGCTGGCGGGGCGCAGCGAGACGCTCCCACGCGATGGCGCGTTCTATCCCACATGGTCGCCCGCGGGCGATGCGTTGGCCTATGTGGTGTACAGCGACCGCGAGCGCGCGCTCGGCTTGTATCAACTGGCTGACGGCCGCGAACGTGTGTATCCTTTTGACGAACCGCTCGACTTCAGCCCGCCGCAGTGGTCGCCGGATGGGCGCTATGTGGCCTTTGGGCAAGGCGCGAGTCAAATCTGGCTGCTCGACACCTCCACCGAGGCGTTAACGCGCCTGACGCCGCCCACGCGCTTTCAGTACGCGCCGCGTTGGTCGCCGGATGGGCGCGCGCTCCTCGTGACGGAGTTGGGCGCTGCGGGGCAGTTCAGCGCTGTCACGCTGATCGCCCTGCCGACGGCTGAGCAGCGCCTGCTCACGTCGGCACGGATTGCCGCTAACGAGAGGATGCCCACATGGAGACCGTGAAGCGCAACGTCCTCATCCTGACGTCCGACCTCGGCTTTGGGCATCGCAGCGCGGCCAACGCCATCCGCGAGGCGCTGCTCATCCGCTATGGCGAGGCCTATCACCCCGTCATCGTCAACCCGATGAACCACCCCAAAGTGCCGTCGTTTTACCGCGAAAACCCCAACATCTACGATCTGTGGGTGCAGAAGCTGCCAGAGCTGTACACGCTGAGCTATAAATCGGTAGACGCGCCGCTGGCCAAACCCGTCATCGAGAACTTCGACACCACCATGCTGCTGGAGGCCATGCTTGACATCATCCGCAAGGTCAAGCCCGCCGTGATCGTCGTCACCCGCGACAATTACCTCAGCACGCTGTGGGCCATCCGCGTGCTGACGCGCCGCCGCCTGCCCATCATCACCGTCGTGACGGATCTAGGCACGGTGCATCGCCTGTGGTTTCATCGCGTGTCGGCCATGACCTGCGTGCCGAGCCAGCGCGTCTACGATATGGCGCTGAGCGAGAAGATCCCGCCCGCGCAAATCCGCCTGACGGGCATCGCCGTTCACCCGGCCATCGCCCAAGAGACGCGCAGCAAAGCCGAGCTGCGGGCGCTCTACGGTTGGCAGCCGGAGATGAAAACCGCCCTCGTCGTCGGCAGCAAGCGCGTTCGCACGTTGATCGAGGCGGTGCGCGTGCTGAACCACCTGCATGTGCCGCTGCAATTGGTGATCTCTGCTGGCGGGGATGAAGCGCTTTACGCGCAGCTCCAGCAGATCGAGTGGCATCAGCCGACGCACCTCTACCCCTTCGTGCGCGAGATGCCGCAGTTCCTGCGCGCGGCGGATGTGCTGGTGTGCAAGGCGGGCGGCCTGACCGTTACCGAAGGGCTGGCGGCGGGGCTGCCCATCCTGCTGATCGACGCCATCGAAGGCCAAGAGACCGGCAACGTGGCGCACGTCGTCGAGGGGGGCGCAGGGGCCTTCGCCCTCCCACCGCTTGACCTGCTGGAGACAGCCTACGACTGGTTCCGCGATGATTTTCGAGAGTTGGAGCGCTTGGCGGCCAACGCCCGCGCCCTCGGCCACCCCAACGCCTCGTTTGAAATCGCCGACTTGGTGCACGGCTACGCGACCGGCCAGCTCCTCATGCCGCTCAGCCGCGGGGCCGTGCGAGCGCGGCAGGCCCGCCGCAGCGTCTATGAGCTGCGCGATTGGCTCAACCGCTTGCTGGGCGACAGTGAAAGCCCCTAGAGGCCGGAACGCATCAGGACAGGCCCTGCCGTGCCTGTTGGGTGAGGAATCAAAACTAAGCCCTCAGAACGAGCGGAACACGTACAAGAACACACGGTAAGCTTGAGGATCGCTCATGTCGATCACCGCTATTTTCGAGTCGAAGTTGTTGACGCCCAACAGGTAGGAGCGCATCGCATCCAACGCGCGCATGCTCAGCATGCTCTCCAGCCTTCGAGCTTGCTCTTGAGTGGGCGGCGTATTCTCCTGCCATGTCATAGCGGCATCTATGCCTGCTTGCAGCGCGGCCAAGTCTTCCGGCGCGATGTCGAACTGCATCCAGAACTGGTGATGATCCATCCAACGCGAGCAGCGCACGCTGAAGTTGGACGTGCTGCCCGGCAGCTTGACCTCGAGCCAATTTTCGTAGAAGGCGACATCATCTTGAGGAAACACGCACGGTTCGCTCAACGAGAACATCCCCTCACAGCCGGCCAACATCAGCAGCACTGCCGCCAACGCGATCAAGCGGATCGATTGCATACGACATGCCTCCAATTGTTCGATCACTCAATGAAAGATAAAAGCAGATGGTGAAGCGCATGGCAAGCGGAGGGCAATCTTAAGGTATTTCGGCTGCGGGGCGGGTGAACAGGTCGCGGATAGCGGGGCGCAGCTCGGCGCTGGTGAGCAGCAGCACGCGGTCGCCCGCTTGGAATACTGTATCACCACGCGGCACAACCAGCTCATCCGCCCGCCCGATGAGGACGATGAGCGCCTCTTTGGGCAGGTGCAGATCAATAATGGAGCGGCCGACAGCCTCGGCATGGGTGGGCACGGTGATCTCCAACAGATCGCTGGAGATGTTGCCGTCGTCCATCACAAAGGCCATCGGCGAACGAGGCTGCGGGGCGGTGTCGTAGACTTGCAGCCAGCGCGCCATCGGCACGGTGAGCGTCCCTTGCAGCAGCACCGACGTCAGCACGATGAAGAATACCAAGTGGAAGATGCCATCCGCGCGGTTGATCTGCGCCAGCAGCGGGAACACCGCCAGCACAATCGGCGCTGCCCCGCGCAGCCCCACCCATGAGATGTAGAGCTTCTCGCGCGTGGTGAACCGCGTAAACGCCAGCACGGTGAACACCGCGACAGGCCGCGCCACCAGCAGCAGGAACAGCGCCACTGCGATACCCTCCGGCACGACCTCCACCAGCCGCGAGGGGTACACCTGCAAGCCCAACGTGACGAACATCGCAATCTGCATCAGCCACGCCAGCCCATCGTGAAAGACCATGATGCTGCGCTTGCGCGGGAACTGATCCTTGCCCATCAGCACGCCGACGAGGTACACCGCGAGGAAGCCGTTCCCGCTCAGCAAGTCGCTGATGCCATACGTCAGCAGCACCAGCCCCACCGTGAACACCGGATAGAGGCCGTCGTACTCAAGGCGTATGCGGTTCAGGATGCCCAGCGCTGAGCGGCTCACCACGACGCCGACCAGCGCGCCCACCCCCATTTGCAGGATGAAGAACGGCACGATGCTCAACGGGCTGAGGTCGGGCGTGGTGATGAGCTGGAGCATGGCCAGCGTCAAGAACACCGCCATCGGGTCGTTGCTGCCAGATTCCAACTCCAGCAGCGGTTTGAGCCGCCCTCGGAGCCGCACATCCTTCCCGCGCAGGATCGAAAAGACTGCGGCGGCGTCGGTTGAGGCGACAATCGCCCCCAGCAGCACGCCCTCCAACAGGGTGAAGCCCAGCGCCAGATGCGTGAACACGCCGACCGCCAGCGCCGTCACCAGCACCCCCAACGTGGAGAGCGTCACGCCGTGGCGCATGACCGGGCGGATGTCGTCCCACGAGGTGTCGAGGCCGCCCGAAAACAGGATAAACGCCAGCGACACCACGCCGATGAGTTCGATTAAACGCGGGTAGTCAAACGCAATCCCGCCCGGCCCTTCCGAGCCAGCCGCCATCCCGGCCAGCAAGAACAGCAGCAGCACCGGCACGCCAAACCGCATCGCCACCTTGCTGAGGCCGACGCTCGCCAGCAGAAACAGCGCCAGCCCCGCCAACAGGCGATCCAATGGAATGCTCGCAATGAGTTCGATCAGCGCCATGGCGTTCCTTCGTTGTGTGCTGCTGACCCTGCGCCAACGAACAGACCAGCCTAAAGATACGCGAAACTGTCGGCAGGGCAGGCCATATCCGTCTGTGCCGGAAGCAAAATGCCGAGTTGTGAGCGGCGCTGCTGCGCTGCCCGTCCCGTTAGAACAAACTCCCCAGCACCAGCCACTGCAAGCCGTAGAGCGCCAGCGTCGGCACGATGCCCGCGATCAAAGCCTGCTGAGTTGGGAGATTATAGACCCCGCGCACCACTTGGACAAAAAGATAGGTCTGAAACACCAGCACGGCCAGCGAAAGCAGCGCTGAAATGGCCGTCGGCAGGATGAACACCACCGCCGAGATCACCGTGAGCGGCGCGACCACCGCTCCGACCACGTACAGCAGCCGCCGCAGGTCGTCGCGGGTGAGGTCGGGGTTGATGATGCGCGCCACCCAATGTATCAAGATCGTGAGCGCCACGTAGATCATGACGTTGAAGATGGCCGCAAAGGGCGTCGCGCACAGCGTCATAAGCAGCAGCAGTTGGTTCACCTCGGAGGGGCTGACGTTTGCCCCCCCTTGCGCGGCCACCTCCATCAGTTGGGCTTGGAAGGCCGGGTTGTTGAAGATCGCGTTCTGCGTGATGACGGCCAGCACCAACCCCGTGAGGAACATCCAGCGCAGCGAGCGTAGCGGTTGATGGTGCGGGTCTTCCAGCAGCGCCTTGTAAGTTTCTGGCATCGGGCGCATCAAGGCCATCGTCCAGACATCTGTCCATGCATAGCGTGGCGCGGTGTTCATCGGGTTCAGCCTCTCTTGCGTGCAGAATAACCACGTTGCTTTATAATACCTGTGAATGAATCGTCCCTCCAACGATATTGATGTGAATATGGTTAAGCACGACACAGAATGGATCAGCCTACGCCACGCCGCCGAGCTGCTGGGGGTGCATCCGGCCACCGTGCGCACATGGGCCGACGAAGGCAAGATCAGCAGTCGGCGGACAGCGGGCGGGCATCGTCGCTTCAGCCGCACCGACCTTGAGCGCTTCGCCCAAGCCGCGCCCGACGTCCAGCCGATTGAGGTGCAGCTCATCCTTCAGAGCGCGCTCGGCAGCACGCGGATGCAGGTGGGCGAGCAGCACACCCTCTCCAACGCGAAGTGGTACACGCTGATGAGCGAAAGCACCCGCGAGAAGATGCGGCATCAAGGGCGGGCCGTCTTGGAGGGGCTGCGCGATTATCTCGCGCAAGGCGCGCCCGACAAGCTGCTCTCCACCGCCATCAACCTCGGCAAGGGCTATGCCCAACTGCTGACGGAGGATCACCTGACGCTGCCGCAGGCCACGCGCGGCTTCCTCTACTTCAGCGACTTCGTGGTGAACGCCATCCTCACATGGTCGGAGCTGTCGCAGCCGCGCAACCCGTCGGAGTGGGCGCATCTGCTGCGGCAGGTCAACACCTACATCAACACCATGCTGCTGTCGATCATCGAATACTACGAGGAAGAATAAGCATTCCGCCGCCGCTGGACAGCGCGTGGGTCGCGCTGAGCTTGATCCCGCATTTGGGGACGCGAACGTTTGACCGCCTGCTGGCAGCGTTCGGCTCGCCGCGCGACGTGCTGCATGCGCCTGCTGCCGAGCTGCGCCGCGTGCACGGGGTGGGCGCGGTGCTGTCGGCGGCCATCTGCGCGGTTGACCTGCCACGCACTGAGGACAGCATCGCGCGCTGGCAGGCCGCTGGTGTGACGGTGCTGCCGCGCACCAGCGACGACTACCCCCTGCCGCTCACCCTGCTGGCGGATGCGCCGCCCACGCTGTTCACGCTCGGTAGGCCGCAGCAAGCCTTCTGGTCGGATGCGGTGGCCATCGTCGGGACGCGCCAGCCCACCCCCGCCGCGCTGCGGGCGACGCGCGCCTTTGCCGCCCGCTATGCTGCCTCTGGCTATACAGTCGTCAGCGGGCTGGCGCTGGGGGTGGATGCGGCCGCGCATCAGGCCGCGCTCAGCACGCCCAACGCGCGCGCCGCGGCGGTGTTGGGCTGCGGCGTGCTGAACGTCTACCCGGCGGCCAACCGCCCGCTGGCAGAGGCCATCCTCGAGCGCGGGGGCTTGCTGCTGTGCGAGTGCGCCCCTGACGAGCCGGTCAACGCGCGGCATCTGGTGGCCCGCAACCGCCTCATCACCGGTTTGGCGCGCTTTGTGCTGCTGGTGGAAAGCGGCGCAGACGGCGGCGCGATGCACGCGGTGCGCTTTGCGCGGCAGCAGGGCCGCCCGCTCTACGTCTGCGACCTGCCCGCCAGCGGCAACCAGCAGGCCATCCGCGACGGTGCAGATCGCATTCTGCGGCTATAATCAGCTCAATAGCGTTGAATCACCCCCACGAGGCCGCGTATGACCCGCCCGACCCTCCTGCTGCTGTGCGCCCTGCTGCTGATCTTCGCCCTGCCGCTGACAGCGCTGGCGCAGCGCCCCAGCGACCCCACCCCCATCCCGATTGCCCCGGGCCAGCCGCTGTTCACCCCTGTGCCCACGCTCGACTTGAACGTGTGCCGCCAGCCGCTGCCCGTGCAAATCGGCCAGACGATCTTCGTCAAGCCGGGCGTGAACATCCGCAGCCAGCCCAGCGAATCCAGCGCGATTGTGTGGAACACCTCCTTTAACAACGTGGACGAGCGCGGCCGACCCAACCAGCGCCAAGTGAACATGCCGGCGCGCGTGGTCGGCGGGCCGGTGTGCAGCGGGGCGCTCAACTGGTGGCAGATCGTCGGCTTGGGCGCGCCCGGCTGGGTGGCGGAGGGGCGGCCAGAGCGCGACGGTTTCCTCATCATCGTGCCCGGCGCGCAAGGCGTCGAAGGCTGTTTGAGCCGCTTCACCATCCGCGCAGGGACGACGGTTGACCTGCTGCTCAACGCCCGCGTCCGCAGCGAGCCGGACGAGCGCGGCCTCGTCCTGACGGTGGCCCCAGCGGGCACGCCGGTCGAGGTGCTGCGCGGCGGTGAGTGCGTGGGCGGCTTGATCTGGTGGTTCGTGCGCGTGACGGTGGTCGGCGTGCGCTATGAGGGGTGGATGGCCGAGGGCGACGGCCGCCAGTTCTGGCTCGTCCCGCGTGATCTGCCCAACGAGGCCGACGGCACGCTGTGCGGCCCGCCGCTGACGCTCAGCGCAGGGCAGCGGGCGCGCGTCAGCACGGGCGGCGTGGGGCGGGCAATTGCGCTGCGGTCAGCCCCAGCGTTGGATGCGCCGCTGCTGTTCTCGCTGGTGGATAACGTGCCCCTGATTGTGGAAGGCGGGCCGGTGTGCAGCGGCAACCTCAACTGGTGGCGCGTGAGCATCCTCGCCAGCGAGCCGGTGGTGGGGTGGATGGCCGAGGGCAGCCGCAGCGTCGGCTATTGGATCGTGCCAGTGCGCCCGGACGAGTTCCGCTACGACCCGTCGCTGCCGCGCGCCACGGCGACCGGCGGCGCGCCGCTGCCTGTGCAGCCCCCCGTCGCCACCAACCCACCGTGAGGGCATGGCAGCAGCGGCTAGGTTCTGCGTAACCCTTCTCGATGGATCACCCTCAACCGCCAGTGGAAGCCCGCTGGCGGTTTTTCGTTATCTGACGCGCGGCGTTATAATCAGGCAATATTATCTTTCAACTTGCAAGGAGCTGCTCATGACCACCCCTCACGCGATGAACGCCATCAGCCGCACGCTGCTCGGCGGCGTTGACCGCGCCGCGGCGCGCGCTATGTTCAAAGGCATCGGCTTGACGGATGAAGACCTCGAAAAGCCGCTCATCGCCGTCGCCAACACGTGGACGGAGATTGGGCCGTGCAACTTCCACCTGCGCTTGCTGAGCGCCAAGATCAAAGAGGGCATCAAACGCGCGGGCGGCACGCCGCTGGAGTTCAACACGGTCACCATCAGCGACGGCATCACGATGGGCACAGAGGGCATGAAGGCCTCGCTCATCAGCCGCGAGGTGATCGCCGACAGCATCGAACTCATCACCCGCGCCAACTATTTCGATGGCGTGGTCGCCATCTCGTCGTGCGATAAGACCATCCCGGGCACGATCATGGCGCTCATCCGCCTCGACATCCCGGGCTTGATGATCTACGGCGGCACGATTGCGCCCGGCAGCATCGACGACCGTCCATTGGACATCGTGAGCGTGTACGAGGCGCTGGGGCAGTATCAAGCGGGCAAGATCACGCTCGAAGAGCTGAAGGCCATCGAAGATCGCGCCATCCCGGGCGCGGGGGCGTGCGGCGGCCAGTACACCGCCAACACGATGTCGATGATCGGGGAGATTATGGGCATTTCTCCGATTGGCGTGAACGAAGTCCCCGCCGAGAACGAGCGCAAGAAAGAGGTGGCGTTGCATGCGGGCGAGCTGGTGATGCAGCTCGTCGCGCAGAACCTGCGCCCGTCGCAGATCATCACGCGCAAGGCGCTGGAGAACGCCATCGCGGCGGCGGCGGCCTCCGGCGGCAGCACCAACGCCGTGCTGCATACGCTGGCCTTCGCCCGCGAGGCGCGCATCCCCTTCACGCTGGACGACATCCGCGCCATCAGCGACCGCACCCCGCTCATCGCCGATATGCGCCCCACCGGCAAGTATGTCGCCCAAGATTTGTACGAAGCGGGCGGCGTGGCGCTGTTCGCCAAGTGGCTCATTGAAAGCGGCCACCTGCACGGCGACACGCTGACCGTTACCGGTAACACCCTCGCCGAGGCCACCGCCAACGCGCAGGAAACCCCCGGCCAGAAAGTCCTCTACCCCGTAGCGCAGCCCATCAAGCCAAGCGGCGGCTTGGTGATCCTCAAAGGCTCGCTGGCCCCGGATGGCGCGGTCGTCAAGCTTAAAGGGGATGAGAACCAGTACTTCCGCGGGCCAGCGCGCATCTTCAACCGCGAGGAGGACGCATACCACGCGGTGCAGAATCGGCAGATTAAGGAAGGCGACGTGATCGTGATCCGCTATGAGGGGCCGGTGGGTGGCCCGGGGATGCGCGAGATGCTGCAAGTGACGGCGGCGCTGGTCGGGCAGGGGCTGGGCGCGTCTACGATGCTGATCACCGATGGGCGCTTCAGCGGGGGCACGCGCGGCTTGATGATCGGCCATGTTGCGCCCGAGGCGGCGGTCGGCGGGCCAATTGGCCTGCTGGAGGAAGGGGATATCATCGTGGTGGACGCGGCCAAGCACACGATTGATGTTGAACTCAGCGCGGAGGAGCTGGCAGCGCGGCGCGCCCGCTGGCAGCCGCCGCAGCCGCGCTACACCCACGGCGTGATGGCTAAATACGCCCGCCTGACCAACCAAGCCAACGACGGCGCATGCACGTTGTAGAACCAGCGCGGAGGGGACACCCTCTCCGCGCTGGCTTGACCTTGCTTATGGCACAATCGGTAGATCGCTGCAATCGCGCGAGGTGCGCACAACATCCGAGCGTACCCATGCCCCATTGTCTAGCAGCCACCACGTAAAGTTGTCGCGCCCGCGCTGCTGGCCGACGGCCATCGCCACCGCCGAGGGGGCCAGTGTACCGAGCGTGCTGAAGTTGGTGCCCGGGCCGCTGCGCAGGTTGATCGTCGAGCTAGCACGCACCTCACATGGAACCATCGTGTTGGTCGGCGTAAAGGTTGCGGTCGGCGTAAAGGTTGCGGTCGGCGTAAAGGTTGCGGTCGGCGTAAAGGTTGCGGTCGGTGTGAAGGTTGCGGTCGGTGTGAAGGTATTCGTTGGTGTTAGTGTTGGGCTAGGCGTGAACGTCGGCGTAGGCGTGTTGGTCGGCGTAAACGTTGCAGTGAGTGTGAAAGTAGCCGAAGGCGTAAACGTGGCGGAGGGGGTGAACGTTGCCGACGGCGTAAAGGTCGGTGATGGCGTAGGCGATGGGGTCGGCGTGCCAAGAGGAATGCCACGCACAGCGCTGGGAATGCGCTGACGAATACGCTCCACAGCGGCACGCCCGATGTCCTCGGTGCGTCGGCGGATCCCGTTCAAGCTGTCAAAACCAACAGATTGAAGATACTGATAACTCAGAACGACATTGCCCTCGCGCACCACGACGTAAAAACCGTAGGTCGTGGGGATGCCGAAGAAGCCCAAATTCGCGATTTCGAAAGCATAGGTCTCGTTCCCGAGGGTGGCATAGTTGCTAAAGCGATTGAGACGATAGGGAGAGCCACTCAGCCGCACGTTGCGACAGTTGGCGAGATCACGCCGAATGCTGTCCACCACAGCGCGCGCATCCGCCTCCGTTTCAAGGTAAATAAGATAGGATTGGTAGGCGCCAGTTGAACCGAAAAGTGCGGTGATCTGGAACGATCTGAAAAGGATGTTAAAGTCTGTAGTCGAACAGTCCCCGATAATGGGGAAACTAACCCGTTGGTCATTCTGCCAGTCATAGTTGAACTGCTCTGGGTCAGTGCCATCGCGCGCGTTGCGGAAGTCCTCTGGGAAGAGCAGCGCGCGTGTCAGTGCAAAGGCAGCAGCCTCGTCCACACGCCAATCACTGGGATCGGCCACATACGCCAGCACGAAGTTGCGCATCGCGTTGTCGTAATCCCCTGTTGCCGTGTAGACACGCCCCATGAGCCGGTAGCCCTCAGAAACGCCACGATCCGCCACACGGCGCGCAAAGCGCAGTGCCTCGTTATAACGCTCGTTGCGCGCGTAGAGACGTGCCAGCGCCAGCTCGATTTGAAGGGTGTCATCACCGAGCGCCAAGGCACGTTCGTAAGACACCAACGCCTCGGCATCGTTACCTGCAAACGCGGCCGCGTCACCGCGCAGCCGCCATAGATTGAAGCTTTGATCGTTCAGCGCAAGCGCGCGATCTAACGTGCGGATCGCCTCTTGATAGTCCTCGATGGTGAACATGTAGAGGGCAGTGAAGAACAGCACAGCCTCCCTATCTTCGACATACAACTCAGCGATGACCAGATCGGCGTAAATTTGGCGCACATCACTTGGACGCACGCCGCGTTGATCAAACTCGATCAACGGGATCGCTGCTCGCAGCAGATATGCCCGCCCAAACTGTGGATCAAGCGAGATGGCTGTGTCTAACAGGGCGATGGCACGGCGTGGGTCTTGATCGTCAAAGTAGGCAGTATTGGCTTGGTCGTAAAGGGCTTGTGCCTGTGGGTTAGCGCTGTCCTGCGCGGCGGCTGTAACAGTTATAACGAATGTTACACCAATGATGAGGACGATTTTGAGGAGCTTGCTCACGATATCTCCTTGAATTCGTTGAACACCACAAAAAAGGATAATGGGAAAAATTAGAAATTAAAAGTAATACTAATAAAAATTTTGCAAAATATTTTACGTCTTTAGTAAGTTAGATTTATCATCTTTTCCCCGGGAATATCTAAATCGCTGGGGATGCCCCCGTCTCGTACGCACTGGAAGTATCTAACCTGCAGCCGCTGGGGCACTGCGCCAGAGGCTAAAGCCTCTGGCTGACGCGCGGGGGCTAAAGCCCCCTTCAGGGGGCGCGCTTTGGCCGGATGCTTTAGCGTCCGGCGTTCTAATCTGTCCCACGTTAGGCACTTCCCTCTCGAAAGGGAGTGTCTAAGCCGCAGCAGAAGGTGGCCGTGCGCCAGAGGCTAAAGCCTCTGGCTGGCGCGCGGGGGCTAAAGCCCCCTTCAGGGGGCGCGCTTTGGCCGGATGCTTTAGCGTCCGGCATTCTAATCCGTCCCACGTTAGACACTCCCCTCTCGAAAGGGAGTGTCTAAGCCGCAGCAGAAGGTGGCCGTGCGCCAGAGGCTAAAGCCTCTGGCTGACGCGCG
>JBDNCV010000209.1:0-4916 GCA_046719465.1 Anaerolinea sp. | reverse complement strand
ATGCGCCCCCTGAAGGGGGCTTCAGCCCCCGCGCGCTAGCCAGAGGCTTGAGCCTCTGGCGCACGGTCACCTTCTGCTGCGGCCTAGACACGCCCTCAAATCGCAAGCGCTTGCTTTATTGGCAAGCCTTTTCCATAATGAACTAATATTAAGCTATAGACGGGCAGGCAACTCATGACACTCCCGATTGACCTTGACAACCTGCGCTGGGCCGTGCCCGTGGCGCTGGGCGTGGTGCTGTTGATCCAGCTGCTGTATCTGGCGGTGCTGTCGCGCATCCCACGACAGCGAGAGGCTGTTCAGCCGCCGCCCGTGCTGCCCTCGGTGCAGCCCTACACGCCGATCACCGCGCCCGCCGCCCCAGCGCCCACCCCAGCGATGACCGCGCCGCCCGTGCCATCGGCGGCCCCGCCTGCCCCGGTTATGCCCAGCGTGAGCAGCGTCCCCAGTGTGCCGACGGCTGCTCTGGTCACACCGCAGCCTGCCCCAGCAGCAGCGCCCAGCGCCAGCAGCGGCATTCGTGGCAAGTTGGTTGTGTTGGCGGGCGTGGACGGCGTGAGCGAGATCGCTATTCCTGCTAAAGAGTTCACCATCGGGCGCTTCTACAACCCCGAGAACGACATCTTGATCGGGCTGGATGAGCGGAGCGTTTCGCGCAAGCACGCCCGTTTCATCGCAGATGACACCACGCGCGAGTATTACATCAAGGACACCGCCAGTTCCTTCGGCACGTTCCTGCTCATCAACGGGCAGTTCGAGCAGCTTGCAGCCAACGTTCAGGAACGGGTTTACAATGAGGATGTCATCCGTTTCGGGAACGTTGTAACTGTCCGCCTCATCCTGCCGATTGAAACACGCGGTACAGTGACTAGTCTATAGGGGGGAACCATGCGGTATCAGCCGGGAATGGTGATCCGTGATACGTATACTTTGGAGCGCCTGCTCGGCGTGGGCGCGTCTGGGGAAGTGTGGAAAGCCGATGACCACGGCACACCCGTCGCGATCAAGTTCATGAATGAAAACTTGCTGCATGGCGAGAAAGCGCGCAAGCACCGTCAGCGCCTTGAGCGCGAGATCTACGCGCTGGGGCTGCTCCAGCACCCCAACATCCCCCGCCTGCACGATTACGACCTCGACTTTGAGCGCCCCTTTGTGGTCATGGACTATATCGACAGCCCCTCGTTCGAGTACCTCATCAGCAGCGGGGAAATGCTCTACGTGCCGGTGACGGAGCGGCTGCGGCTGCTGCGCGACATCGCCAGCGCGCTCACCAGCGCCCATGAGGCCGGCATCATCCACCGCGACATCAAGCCCGGCAACATCCACGGGACGGAGACGCCCTACTTGCTCGATTTCAGCGTCGCCCTTGAGGAGGAGAGCCTCGAACATACCAACTTCAACGTCGGCACAACCATCTATATGACGCCGGGCGGCGAGCTGCCCGACCGCCTCGCCGACAACTACAGCTTCGCCGTGGTGGCCTATGAGGTGTTGTTCGGGGAGCATCCGATCTTCCCCAAGAACGACGAGACCCGCACGATGGGAACCTACAGCCGCATCGTGGCGTTCAACCGGCTCAAAACGGGCGATTGGCGCAAGCCGAGCAAGCTAACGCCTGAGCAGCTCCCGTTTGATATGCGCGCCGCTGACCTCAACGCGCTGGACGCCGTGTTCACCCGCGCGCTGGGCGACCCCGCGCAGCGCTACGTGCATCTGGGAGAGCTGATCGACGACCTCAGCCGCGCCATCCTCAACGAGCAAACCTACGAGTTGATCCGTCAGATGCCGAGCGCGCCCCCGCCCCCACCGCAGACCGCCCCCAGCGAACCGCGCGCGCTGCCCCAAGCCGAGAGCTTCACCGTGCTGGAGGTGGAGGGCAGCGCTCCCCCGCCTGACACGCCCACTCAGCTTGAGGCCTCCAGCCCCGCGCCCAACGCCGAAGAAGGAGGCATCCGGCGGCTGCTCCAGCGGCTCAGCCGTTTGATCGGGCGTGGCTAAGCTACATAGCCTGACCGACTTGTTGCACACATAAAGCTTTAGCGCCACAATGACCAGCATCCGGCCTCGCTTGCGCAGCGCAAGCCACTAAGAACAGTGCCATGTACGAATTTTTACTTCGCATCCTGCGGTTCATCACCAGCCCGTTCCGGCTGATTAGCCAAGCGCTCGGCGTTAACCGCCTGATGACGCTGGGCAGCTCATTTCGCAGTCTGTTTGGGCGCTTCGGGCGAGTGTTCGGCCGCTTTGCGCCCAAGGGCACATGGCTGGCCGACATGCGCGACAGCTACCAAGCATGGCGCGAGGAACGCGCATATGCCCGCCTTGAGAAGCAAGACGTGCCGGTCATCTACCGCCCGGAGGCCGCCGACTACTCGCAAATTCACCTCATCCGCGACGATCAACGGTTGGTGCTGCACGTGGGCGCGGCCACGCGCAGCACACAGGCCAGCGCCCTGCTGCGCGAAGGCAGCGACCGCCCGCTCACGCTCACGTTTCGTCGTGTGAACGACACCCAGTACGGCGCGCCCTTTGCCCTCACCATCACCGGCGAGTGCGAGGCCGCCGTCAACGGGCGCGCCATCCACGGCGAGACGCCCATCCCGAACAACAGCCGCCTGAGCATCGACGACGAGGATTACCGCGTCGAGTTCTTGGCGTGGCAGGCGCTCTCGTTTGCGCCCCGCTTAGAAGTCGGCTGGTACACGCATCGTGGCCCGGTGCGCCACCTGAACGAGGACGCTATCGGGATAGCCAAATCGCCCTATGGGCAGTTCTTCGCCGTGGCGGACGGCGTGGGCGGCGGCGAGCGCGGCGACCTCATCAGCGAGTACGCCATCCGCTACATGCTCACCGTGTTTGAGCGCAACATCCGCTACGACTATGACTGGCTCGACCTCATGCGGCAGGCCTTCGTCAACATCAACCAAGAGGTGCGCCGCTTCGGGATGCAGTCCCAAGCCTTGACCGGCACAACGCTCACCTGCGTGATCTTGCGCGGGTGGGATGCGTTCGTCGGCCACATTGGCGATTCACGCTTGTATCTCATCAGCGGCGGGGCCGTCACCAAGATCACGCAAGACCACGTGCGGGTGGTGCGGCGCACGCCCATCGCGGAAGGCAGCCCCCTCCCCGCCCAGTTGGAGCGCAACCTGCTCACCCGCGCCATCGGCAAGGACGACCACATCGAGCCGCAGCTTACGACCGTGCGCCTCCAACCCGGCGATCATCTGCTGCTGATGACGGACGGCATCGGCCTGCGCGTGCAGGAGGAAGAACTGCCCCGTTTGACCAGCACCTACCGCCCGACCACCCTGCCGGAGCATCTGGCGGTCTTGGCCAACGAGCGCTTCAACGCGGACAACCTCTCGGTCATCCACATCAGCATCAAATCCACCAATCGCCGCACCTTCTGGCAGCCTGAAGCCGCCGACCGCGTGTACGTGCAGGGCAGCGCATCGCCCACGCTGCACTTGAACGCGCCGCTGGCCATGCGCACCGATTATCAGCGCCGCCGCCGCACGCGGACGCTGCTGGCGTGGGGCGTGCTGATTGCGCTGGTGGTGATCATCGCCGTGGCTGTGCTGCGCAGCCAGCCGAGCGCTGCCGTGATCGACGCCTCGCCGACGCTGCGCCCCAGCGCCACCGCCAGCTTCACGCCCAGCCCATCGCCCACCCGCCGACCGCCCACGGCCACCATCACACCGACCATCACACCGACCGTGACGTTTATCCCGCCTACGAGCACCTTGGCCCCCCTGCCGACCAGCACGCTGGCACGGCCGCCGCGCCCGTGATCGCTTTGAAAGGACACCCAGCACCATGAGAAAACCGGCTAGCCTCCTGATTTTCCTGCTGATCTGCACCTTCAGTGTGTTAGAGGCACAACCTAGCTCGGTAACCACCAGCCGACGTGAAGGCTTCGTGCTGTACCGCTGCGACACCACGCCGCAGCCGTCCATCTTGCGCCTCGCGGCCTATCTGGCGAACGCCTCCGGCGGCGCGCTGCTGCCCGCCATCGACAGCGTGTTGTTGGAAGCGGTCGAGCTGGGCGAGGCACAGTTGGAAAGCTCAGCGCGCGCCTCGCGCCGACCTGTGCGAATCGTCCTTGTGTTGGATGCCACCAGCACCATGCCGCTGCTGCCCGTGATCAACGTCGTCAGCACCCAGATGTTCCCTCAGCTGGAGTTCAACGATGAGGTCGCGCTCATCAGCTTCAGCCAGAACGTCAGCCCAATCACCGCCTTCTTTACCGATAAGAACCGCCTCGTGAACGAGCACATGCTGGGCTTGCGCGTGAGCGGCGGCACGAACCGCCTGTTTGACGCCATCCGCGACGCAGTGGCCGCGCTGGTCGACCGCCCCGACCGGCGGAACATCGTGCTGGTCATCACCGATTCCAACCGCCGCGACGTCCCGCAGACCTCCGTCAACGACATCATCGCCGCCGCCAACCCCAGCAAAGTGCAGATCTACACCGTCGGCGTGCAGACCGAGGACACCCCCGACGAAGCGGAGCTGCGCACCCTAGCCGAGCGCACCAACGGCTTCTCGTGGTACTTCCGCGCCCCCGGCTCAGTGGACGCACTCGAGGGCAGCCTTCAGAACATCCTCAACCAGTTTGTGAACAACCTTAACCAAGAGGTGGCCTTCAACGTCAACGTGAGCGAGCTTGACCTGCAAGGCGTGAGCGAGATCACCTTCAAGGTTACGCTCACCACCAACACCGGCGCAGTGCTGAGCGATACCATCGTCTGCCCCGTGCCAACCGTGACGCTGGTTCCGCCCCAGCCCACCGCCATCCCCAACAACATCACGTTTGTCCCCGTGACCGTTCCGCCAGTCGTCACCGAGCCGTTCGACATCGCCGTACAGGTCGAAACGGGCTTGCCAGACAGCGAGCAGTTGATCGTGTTCCT
>JBDNCV010000208.1:0-4919 GCA_046719465.1 Anaerolinea sp. | reverse complement strand
CGGAGTATATGCCTAGTTAACGTACCTGAGACCCTTAGGTCCACATCACGACAATCACTTGAGAACGGGAATGCGCTGCTGCCCGTTTTTTGCTTTACATGATGACCTTCATCTCAAAGACAATCGAACCGTAAGCGGGGTCGTCCACGCAGCGACGAGCGACAGACGTTGAACGGCATCCTAATTAGCCGGAGCCTGCCGGTGGCGGTTGAGTGTATGTATGGTCGCTGGATGGGACTATGAAAGCGGTACGCGCGCTGTTGCTTGGCATCAGCAGCGCAAGAAGACATGGACGTTGGTTTGACCATTGGCGATCGCTAGAGCGCAAACTCTCACGCAGGCCTAAAGCGCGTTTCACATCGGTCTAAATGGCTGGGCTTACTCTATAAGTGCGTTTAATAAAACGTTGGCTAGATAAGAGTGGCATCACGCCATCAACATCTTGGATAGCCCTTCCCTCCTGACACTCACCGTGCCCCCCCTCACGGTGAGTGTCTCAATTCTGCCCCTGTTTGGTTCAATTTGTCGCTGTCAGCGCGTCTAACAATGCAGAAGACTAGCTTTTGCTTGGGCTGCGCCGGGCGCGGCCATCCCTGTTTGTGAAAGGAACCCCTCATGCCTGAGACTACTGTCACCCTACGCGATGGCTACAAGGCCGAGATTCGCTCGCGCTCGCACGTCTACTACGCCGATGAGCCTGTCGAATCGGGCGGCACAGATGCGATGGCCACCCCAACCGAAATGCTGATGGGCGCGCTGGGCGCGTGCATGGCCATCACCTGCAAGCTCTACGCCGAGCGCAAGGGCTGGCCGCTCGAAGGAGTGGAAATCAAGCTGGATTTTGAGCGCTTCAAGGGCGACGAATATGCCAACTACACCGGTGACGCGCAGTTTGTGCATGAGATCCGCGAGGCTTTCACCTTCCACGGTGACCTCACCGATGAGCAGCGCGAGCGCCTGCTGGATATCGCCACCAAGTGCCCCGTCAGCCGTGTGATCGAGTTCCCGGCGTTCTTCCAGCGGGTGTTGAGCGAGCCAGAGCGCTAGGGGGCGTCTGCGCGGTCGAGCACCTCATCGAGCGTTGACGGGGGGAGCGGGTCTTCCTCGGCGGGTTTGCCTGCGACGGCGTAAATCAGCACGCCCAGCGCCGAGATTGCAAAGCTCAGGATGATCCCGAGGGCTTGCAGCGAGCCGAGGTAGAGATCGCTGCTGGCGCTGCGCGGGTGACTGCCGAAGCCTAAAATATCGGCAAGGCCCGCCAGCGACGCGAACAAGATGCCCGTGTAGCACAGGCGCAGGCCGATGCTCTGCGCAAGGGTAATCGGCACGCCCCAGTAGAACGTGGTCTTGATGTAGATGATCGCCCCCTGCATGAGCAGCGACTGGCCGAACAGCAGCATGAGCACCTGCACAAGGCCGATGCCCGGCGTCGGTGGGAAGCCTGTCAGCTGGGGGAACAGCCCCATCAGGGCGACCACGACCCCCAACGCGCTGATGGCAATCCCCACTTGTCCGAAGCGTCTCATCGCGTGTGCTTCCTCCGTCTCAGGGCAGCGCCCGCCGCAGCAGCCGCAGCAGGTTCCCCGCCATGATCGCCTGCACATCCGCTGCGCTGAAGCCGTAGGAGTCAAGCAGCCGGTACAGTTTCCACAAGTCGCCGGTGGTATCCACATCAAGCGGCGCGTCCTCCAACGACTGGGGCGACGCCAAATCGCTGCCGATGGCGACGTGCGCGCTGCTGCCCGTCCACTGACACACGGTGTCCACCATCTCTGCAACCGCGCGCAGAGGTGGACGTTGGTTGTGCGGGCGCGCCGATGATGGCCAGTGCAGCAGGCGCAGCGCCACCACGCCGTCGCGCTCGGCAAGGCGGCAGACGGCGCTTCGGCTCACAGCGTCGAAGTTGTCGTCGAGGTCTTTGCTCTCTAGATAGCCGTGGCTGACCAACAGCGGCCCATCGTAGCGATCTAACACTTGGTACAGCCCTCTTTCGCTGATGCGTGCCACATCCACAATCGTTTGATAGTCGGCCAGCACGTCGAGCAGCTCATGGCCTTGCTTGGTGAGTCCTTCGCTGCGCTCGGCTGAGGAACCGCTGTAGCGTGTGGAGGCATAAGCCAGCCCCACACAGCGCACGCCGCGCGCATACCATTCCTCGAACTGGCGCGGCTCAAGGATCGGGTCAGCCCCGCTCAACGTCAGCACCAGCCCCTGCCGCCGCCGGTTGAGCGGCGTATCGGGCTGCCACGTCTCCAACACTTGGTGCAGGTCAGCGGCAGTCTGCACCAACCAGACCTGATTCGTCTTGTCGGCAAGGCGTTGATAGTAGTCCCATTGGCGCAGCGCAGCCTCGTAGGCTTCTTTGGGGTGGTGATAGTGCATCACAAGGGCCGTGTGTTGGTTTTTGGGGCGCTGGATGGTGACAACAGCGCTGAAGATGACAGCAATTCGCCCCAAGAGCGCATCTGGCAGCCCCGCCGCCGACGGCTTATGCCCCAGCGCCAACGGATGCCGCAGATAGTCAAAGCCTTCATAGAGCGCCTGCAAGGCGATCTTCTGATGGGCGTCCACGATGATCTGTGGCGGGATTTTAGGCGATTCTAAGGTCATGTTTACGAAAACAAATTATGCTCATCAGCGCAAGTATACCCTACCCTAAAACAAGGAATAGTGTCCTATGCCTCAAGTTGGCGAGATGGCCCCTGATTTTGAGCTGCCCAACCAAGACGGGAAGATGGTTCGCCTGAGCGACTTCCGCGGGAAGCGCGTGGTGCTCTTTGCCTACCCGAAAGCTGGCACGCCCGGCTGCACCAGCCAAGCGTGCGGCTTCCGCGATTCGTTCCCGCTTTACGAGGGGAAGGATGTGGTCGTGCTGGGCATCAGCGCCGATAAGCCCAAAGACCAGCTCAAATGGAAGCAAAAAGAGAAGCTCCCCTATGACCTGTTGAGCGATGAGAACCACGAGGTGCTCTCGCAGTGGGGCATCTGGGGTGAGAAGAAGTTCATGGGCAAGGTCTACATGGGCATCACCCGTTCACACTGGATCATCGGCCCCGATGGGGTCATCGAGGACGCGCAGATCGGCATCAGCCCTGCCGACAGCGTGAAGCGCGCCAACGAGCTGCTGCTCAAGTGACATATCGCATGGCGAGGGGGCGGATCGTCAGCCCCCTCAAATCCCACATGTGTTTATCCCAAATATCCCTAATGGCCTCACGATATCGCAATTTATCCCACGAAACCCACCGCACAAAGAGAATTTCCCAATGGGGGTTGGGATAAATGAACAGCATGGTTAAACGCACGACGGACGCGGCAGGCCGCGCCCCTACAGTGGGGATGCCCCACCACGAAACCCGATGACCCAAGCCGCCCTGATCTACCCCCATCAACTGTTCGCGCAGCATCCGGCACTGAGCACTGAACGCTTGGTGGTGCTCGTCGAGGATCCGCTGTTCTTTGGCGATCCGCACTATCCCGCGCGCTTCCACCGGATGAAGCTGGCGCTGCACCGCGCCAGCATGAAGCGCTACGCCGCTGAGGCGCTGCGTGAGTATCGCGTGCGCTACGTCGAATACGCTGAGGCGGCCACTGGACGGTTGCTGGGGGCGCTGGCCGCGGAGGGCATCCGCGAGCTGTTCATCGCCGACCCTGTCGATTTCATGCTGGAGAAACGGCTCACACGTGAAGCTGCCCGCCACACCTTGACGATCCACTGGCTGTCTTCACCGGCCTTCCTCAACACGCGCGCAGAGATTGACGCTTTCTACGCCGAGCGTACCCGCTACCATCAAACGGACTTCTACATCTGGCAGCGCAAGAAGCACAACTTGCTGCTGGCCGAGGGCAAGCCGCTGGGCGGGCGCTGGACGTTCGACACGGAAAATCGCCAAAAGCTCAAGCCAAACGTGCCCGTGCCGGATGCGCCTGCCCCCTACACCAGCGCCTTCATCGACGAAGCCCGCGCCTACGTGCGTCAGCGCTTCCCGGCCAACATCGGCCAGATGGACAACTTCATCTACCCCACCAATCACGCCGAGGCTGCCGCGCTGCTGGATGCATTTTTGCAGCGCAAATTGGCGCAGTTCGGCCCCTATCAGGATGCCATCACGCATCGCGCGCCGTTCGTGTTCCACAGCCTGCTGAGCGCGTCGATCAACATCGGCCTATTGACCCCCGCCCAAGTAGTCGCGCGCACGCTTGACTATTTCGAGGCGCACCCGCAGACGGCGCTTGCCTCAGTGGAGGGGTTCCTGCGGCAGATCGTCGGCTGGCGCGAGTTCATGCGGGCGGTGTACATGCGGGCAGGGGTGCAGCAGCGCACCAGCAACTTTTGGGGGCAGGCGCGCCCCCTTGATGAGCGCTGGTACAGCGGCACGCTGGGCATCCCACCAGTGGACGACGCCATCCGCAAGGCGCTGCGCTACGCTTACAACCACCACATCGAACGCCTGATGCTGATCGGCAACTTGATGATGCTCTGCGACATCCACCCCGATGAAGTCTACCGCTGGTTCATGGAGATGTTCATCGACGCCTACGACTGGGTGATGGTTCCCAACGTCTACGGCATGTCGCAGTATGCCGACGGCGGCCTCATCACCACCAAGCCGTACCTCAGCTCGTCCAACTACATCCGCAAGATGAGCGACTACAAGGCCGGCGCATGGTGCGACACGTGGGACAGCCTCTACTGGCGCTTTGTGCATCAGCACGCGGCGTTCTTCCGCGGCAGCCCGCGCTTATCCGTCATGGCCAGCCACCTCGACCGCATGAGCGCCGAGACCCTCGCCGCCCACTATGCGCGCGCCGAGGCGTTTCTCGCGTAAGGCCCTCACCCCCTGCCCCCTCTCCCACGGCTTCGCGGGGCGAGGGGGAAACTCGCCCGCTTGGTTTTTTACCCCTCTCCCCAGCCGCGC
>JBDNCV010000207.1:0-5052 GCA_046719465.1 Anaerolinea sp. | reverse complement strand
ACCCTCTGTTTAGGTTTAGACGCTCTCCGCCGCTAGGGAGTGTCTCAGCCGCAGCAGAAGGTGGCCGTGCGCCAGAGGCTCAAGCCTCTGGCTGGCGCGCGGGGGCTAAAGCCCCCTTCAGGGGGCGCGCTTTAGCCGGATGCTTGAGCGTCCGGCGTTCAACCTAGCACAAGGGGTGAGGTGCAGGGGGTGAGGGCAGCTCCCCTCGCCCCAGCCGCGCAGCGGCGCGTGGGAGAGGGGGACTTAGACACGCCTGCGGCTCAGACCCTCTCCCCCCACAAACGCGGCTTCGTGCTATAATGAGCGCATCGGAAGTGACCTTTGATGGAGAAATCGCACTGGAACCGCTAGACTTAGCCCGTCTCATCGTCAACACCCTCGAGGACAAAAAGGCCGAGGACATCGTCCTGCTTGACCTGCGCCCAGACACCCACCTGACCGACTTCTTTGTGATCTGCACCGGCAACAGCGACCGCCAAATCCGCGCGCTGGTGGACTATGTGCGGCAGGCCTGCAAAGACCAAGCCGGGAAGCTGCCCTTCAACATCGAAGGCACGCCTGAGAGCGGCTGGATGTTGATGGATTACAGCAGCGTCGTCGTCCATATCTTCAACGCCGAACAGCGCGACTACTACGACCTGCAAGGGTTGTGGAGCAAGTCGGCGCAAGTGCTGCTCTCGATCCAATGATGCGCTATGTCGCACATTTTTGTCGTCTATCGCCAATCTGACAGCGGGGTGATCGCCCGCCAGATTGTTGATCGCTTGGCGGCAGCGTATGGCCCGGCCGCCATCGTGACCAACTTTCAAGACGTGCCGCCCGGCGTCAACCTTCAGCAAGAGACCTACCGCATGGCGACGACCAGCGCGGTGGTGCTGGCGATCATCGGCCCAGCATGGGCCAACGACCCGCGCCTGCACCGCCCCGACGATATGCTGCGCTATGCGCTGGAGACGGCGCTGATGAACCCCCACACCCGCGTGATCCCGGTCTTGGTAGGCGGCGCGCTCATCCCCAACGCCCAGCTCCTGCCGCCCGGCTTGCAGCTGCTGCTGACGCGCGGCGTCGTCAGCGTGCGAGCAGATGCCTTCTTCGAGCAGGACATGCAAGCGCTCATGCTGGCGCTGCGCCAAGCCATGCGCCCTGCGCCTCAGCCCGCCCCGCCCGCGCCCCAGCCCGCCCCCTCCCCGCGGCGCGTCGAGCCGCTGCCAGCGCCGATCCGCATCGTCCAGCGCGAGATCGTCCGCAGGGAGACGGGCGGCTGCCTCAACTGGCCGTTTCGCGTCGTGGGCAGCGTGCTCAGCTTCTTGGGGTCGTTGGTGGGGGTGATCATCCGGACGATGCTGGCCAGCGTCGTCAGCTTCGTCATGGGCATCGTCCTGATGGCGCTCTCGCTTGTGTTGATCTTCCTGTTCGGCCAAGCCTTGCTCGTCAACAACCTCGACGTCGGCCTCGCGCTCAGCCAAGTGGCTCAGCAGATCGGGGCCTTCTTTCAATCGCTCATCCCCAGCGGTGCATAACCGTCTACGCTGCGCTGCCGCCTCCCTACACCGCCACGATTTGCCCTACACCGCCACGATCTGTCCTACACCGCCACGATCTGTCCTACACCGCCACGATTTGTAGGGACAGGGCATGCCCTGTCCGCTGTGGTGCGCCAGAGGCTGAAACCTCCGGCGTTTGGGCGCTGCCACACCACCCGTTTTTTTTGCCGTCTAGGACGCGCCCGTGCGAGAATCCTCAAATTTTAGCACGCGCGTTCTAAATTGGTTGTCACTTATCGCAGTTGATATCTCTCATTCTCGTTGCTTTATCACATTTAAAAATGCTTCTTGACCCCTCTTGGACAGTTTGCGAAAATCCCCCCCACTTTTTTGCAGACTTGGGGTCAACTTCTGACGCTGCCCCTTTTACTCATCGTTCACTCATAAAATGCCAGATCGGCCACAAAATCGACCGCCTACAAAGCCCAAATTTGCGTTTTTTGGGACCCTGTGGTATGGTAGGCCATGAAGTGGCCAGCAGCAGGGCAGGGTTGCACCCTCTCTTTTCCCCTTCGGGGGATTGAAACTGTTCATTGTGCCCATCCTTCCGCTATGTCGGCTAATGTTGCACCCTCTCTTTTCCCCTTCGGGGGATTGAAACAAAACCTCATCCAGACTATCGTAGATTTCGTTGAAAGTTGCACCCTCTCTTTTCCCCTTCGGGGGATTGAAACCGTGATTGTAATCACGTCATACCCATTGCTAGTGAAAGTTGCACCCTCTCTTTTCCCCTTCGGGGGATTGAAACCCAGACGCGCCCGCGCCGCCCGCAGACGGGCTTCCTGTTGCACCCTCTCTTTTCCCCTTCGGGGGATTGAAACACTTGACCAATTGACAAATACCACATACCCCACCTGTTGCACCCTCTCTTTTCCCCTTCGGGGGATTGAAACTCCGTGGTGATGACGACTGGCTCGGTCGTGGCGAACGTTGCACCCACTCTTTTCCCCTTCGGGGGATTGAAACAATTCGAGGGATTTAAAAGCCCCCGCATGGGGGGCTGTTGCACCCACTCTTTTCCCCTTCGGGGGATTGAAACATGAAAGCGCTGGCGCTGAGCAATCAGCTTGAACGTTGCACCCACTCTTTTCCCCTTCGGGGGATTGAAACCTGTCCAATGAGTCGCCCAATCTCCCCATCAAGCTCGTTGCACCCACTCTTTTCCCCTTCGGGGGATTGAAACATGTGTGTGTATTCGCCATATGTCCAGCGTCCTAAGTTGCACCCACTCTTTTCCCCTTCGGGGGATTGGCGGCGCTTGAATGCGCAGCGGCAATCTCGACCTATCCAAGCGTTCGCTGCGTCCTTATAGTTAGGCCACCATAGCAAGCGGAGTGTGCAGGTTGCAACGACTGACACGCTGGCTGGTTTGGTGGCTGCTGCTGCCCCTCATCGCAGGGTGCAGCGCGCTGACCTCCAACGCCCCGGCCATCCCCCTGTTCAACATGAACGCCCCTGATGAAGTCGCGCGCAGCTTCCTTGATGCGTGGAACGTCGGCGATCTGGGCGCGATGTACAACTTACTGGCAGCGCGCTCGCGCGAGCTGTACCCGCTGGAGCGCTTCCAGAGCCGCTACACCGCCACCGCCGACACCGTGGGGCTGACGGGCGTCACGTATCGCATCCACAGCACGCTGCGACAGGGGACAACCGCCGCCGTCAGCTACGATCTGACGCTGCTCTCGTCCACCTTTGGCAGCATCGACGACCCCAACCGCACCCTGTACCTTGTGGAAGAAGGCGGCAGCTGGCGCGTGGCATGGTCTACGATGGACATCATCAACGGCATGGCGGACGACGTGCGCCTGACCGTCAGCAGCACGCTGCCGCGCCGCGCCAACATCTACGACCGCAACGGCAACCCCCTCGTGGAGCAAGACCGCCCGATCAAGTGGATCGCGGTCGTCAAGCAAGACATGCCCAACCAAGAGGCCTGCATCCAGCTGCTGGCGCGCCTGCTGCTGCGCCCCGTCCCACAGCTTCGGCAGTACTTCAGCAGCTACAACCCTGAGACGCTCTTCCACGTGGGCGAGCTGGACGTGGAGGTGTTCAACGCCAACCAAGAGGAACTCAACCGCGTCTGCGCCCTGAACGTCGGCGCGTTCAAAAGCGGCGAGTACACCTCGCGCCATTACGTCGGGCAGGGGGCCATGACCCACGTCACCGGCTACATCGGCAGCGTGCCGCTGGAGCAGGTCGAGGCCTACCGCGCGCGCGGCTATGCTGAAACGGACTTGGTGGGGCTGGCGGGGATTGAAGCGGCCTTCCAAGAGACGCTGGCGGGCAGGCCGTCGCGCGTGCTGCGGCTCGTGGAGCCGGGCGGGCGCGTCATCCGCGAGTTGGGCGGCAGCGCTGGCGCTGACCCCACGCCGATCCAGCTCACCATCGACCGCGACTTGCAGATCGCCGTGGCGCGCGCCCTCAACGACGCCTTCAACTACGCCGAGATCAACTGGGCCAGCGTCTCGACCGGCGCGGCCGCCGTCGTGATCGACGTGCGCACCGGCGAAATCCTCGCGCTGCAAAGCTACCCGACCTTCGACCCCAACCTGTTCAACCGCAACAGCAGCTACAGCAACGCGATTCAGCTCATCGCCCAGCTCAACACCGACCGGCGCACGCCGCTCTCGAACAAGGCCGTCTCGCAGCAGTACGCCCCCGGCTCGATCTACAAACTGCTGACGGCCATCGCCGTGACGGATGCGGGCATCTGGCCGCCGGATCGGGTCTTCGACTGCACGCTGACGTGGCGCGGGCAGGATCGCTTCGGCGACTCGCGCGAGTTCCGGCAGGATTGGCGCGTGGCTGATGAGATGCCCGCGGCGGGGCCGGTCAACACGGCGGAGGCCATCGCCACCTCGTGCAACCCCTTCTTCTGGGAGACGGGCGCGCTGCTCTATCAGCAGGAGCGCAGCGCGCTGGCGCGCTACAGCGAGATGTTCGGGCTGGGGCGGCGCGTGGGGCTGCAAGTGCTGGGGCCGGAGGCCGCCGGCAACAACGCCTCGCCCAACAACCCCACCTCGGCCATCAACAACGCCATCGGGCAGGGTGATGTGCAGGTGAACCCGCTGCAATTTGCGCTGGCCGTCGCCGCCATCGCCAACCGCGGCACGCTCTACAGCCCGCTGCTAGTGCGGCAGGTGGGCGGCTTCGACGGCACGCCGATTCAGCAGCGCAGCGAGCCGCAAGTTCGCAGCACGATCACCTTGTCTGATCTAGTGTGGGACACCGTGCAGGAAGGCATGTGCCTCGCGGTGACGCACCCCACCCTCGGGACGGCGCGCAGCGCGATGGGCAGCGCCCCTTACACGAGCTGCGGCAAGACGGGCACAGCTGAGACGGGCAACCGCGGCAGCAACAGCCCGCCGCACGGCTGGTACGTCTCGTTCAGCCCCGCCGATGACCCGCAGATCGCTACGGTGGTGGTCGTGACCAACGGGCGCGAGGGCAGCGAAACCGCCGCCCCCATCACGCGGCGCATCCTCGACTTTTACTACAACGTGCCCGC
>JBDNCV010000206.1:0-5133 GCA_046719465.1 Anaerolinea sp. | reverse complement strand
GGGGCGGCTGCTGCTGGTGCTGCTGCTGTGCGGCGCAATCGGCTTGGAGCGCTCCGAGCATGAGCGCGCCAGCGGCTTCCGCCCGCACATTCTGGTGGGCTTGGGCGCATGCCTGATGACGATGGCTGGGGCCTATGCCCTGCCTGAGGTACAGCCGCGCGACCCGATGCGCGTGGCCAGCTACGTCGTCTCAGGGATCGGCTTCCTCGGCGCGGGGGCGATCTTGCGCCACGGGACAACCGTGCGTGGGCTGACGACTGCCGCCAGCATCTGGGGGTCGGCGGGCATCGGCATCGCCACGGGTGTCGGGCTGGGGTGGCTGGCAGCCTTCACCACACTGCTGTTCCTGTTCACGCTCATGACGCTCGAGCGGCTTGAGGCGCGCTTGGGCCGAGGCGAGGCCGCCAAGGATTTGAAACTGCACCTGCGCGACGACCACCGCGCGGTGGGCAAGGCGCTGACCGCGCTGGATCGGCTGGGGATTGGCGTGCGGCAGGCGACGCTCATGCCCACCGCCGGCGAGACGGCCATCCTGCGCGTGGAGCTGAACCGCCCGCTGCACAAAGATCAAATCCCGCGTTTGGTCAAGCAGCTTCTGGTCGTCAAGTCGATTTCGAAGGTGGACATCGCCGCGCTGGAGGTGGAGGATGCCGAGGCGCTCCAGCAGCCCAGCCCCAGCGATGAGGTCGGCACAATCATCCACGAAGAGATCCCGCTGCGGTTGGAGGACGATCAACTGCTGGCTGACCTCAACGATCCTGAAGTTCCCACCACGAGCCGCTAACGCGCCGCTGCCTTGCGAGCAGCGCCGCTTAAAATCGGCAAGCGGCACAACCTGCGCCGCGCAGCGGTGTTAATACAGGGGGGATCAAGGAGACATGAACCATGCGGGTTGCCATATTCACAGAAACATTTTTGCCCAAAACCGACGGCATCGTGCGCGTCGTGTGTTTGCTGCTGGATCATCTCAAGCTGCGCGGGATCGAGGCGGTGGTGGTAGCGCCGCGCATCGGGGACATTCACGAGTACAACGGGTTTCCCGTGCTGACCGTTCCTGCGGTGACCTTCCCCCTCTACCCTGAACTCAAGTTCGGCCCCCCCACCCCCTACACCTACCGCGATCTGGTGGCGTTCAAGCCCGATATCGCCCACTTCATCCACCCGGTGGCCGTCGGCATCCCCGGCATGATGATGGCGAAGCTGATGGGCATCCCGACGCTGGCCTCGTTCCACATCGATATCGCGCGCATGGCCGATCATTTTGGGGTGGGCTTCTTGCGCGGCTTCACCGACTTCGCCACGCGCACGATCTTCAACTGGGCCGATTACAGCCTTGCCCCCAGCAAGCTAATTCAAAATGAGATGCGCGCCATCGGCATCCACAACGTGGGGCTGTGGAAGCGCGGCGTGGACGCCCGCCGCTTCAACCCCAGCTTCTACAGCGACGAGATGCGCTATCGCCTGAGCGACGGCCACCCCGACGCGCCGCTGCTGCTTTACGTGGGGCGGCTCTCTGCTGAGAAGCAGGTGAGCCACCTGCGCGCGGTGCTGGACGCCATCCCCGAGGCGCGCTTGGCCATCGTGGGCGATGGGCCTGAACGCCACGCGCTGGAAGAACACTTCGCCGGGCGCAGCGTCCACTTCGCGGGCTACATGCAGGGCGAGCAGCTCTCACAGGCCTATGCCAGCGCCGACATCTTCACCTTCCCCAGCGCATTAGAGACGTTCGGCCTTGTCGTGGTGGAGGCGATGGCGGCGGGGCTGCCGGTCGTCAGCTCGCGCGTGGGCGGCATCCCTGACGTGGTCGAAGAAGGCGTGACCGGCTTCACGTTCGAGGTGGGCGACACCGAGGGCTTGATCGCAGGAGTGCGGCAGATTTTAGCGACGCCCGAACGGCTGAAGCAGATGGGTCAGCAGGCGCGCGCCTTTGCCGAGACGCAAAGCTGGGAAGCCATGATGGATGAAGTCATCGCCCACTATGAACGCTTGATCGCCCAAGCTCATGACCATCACCGCGCGACGGCCTGACGCACGTCGCTGGGCGCTGGGGCTGCTGGCGCTTGGCTTGTTTGCCGCGCTGCTGCTGCGCGTCGCCCATGCTCACAGCCTGCGCCCTGATGAGGCGTGGCTGGCATGGGCGATCTACTACAACCCCACCGACATCACCGGCCAGCGCTGGCAGATCGACACATTGGGCGACGCCTTGCGCTTCGTGCGCGACGACGTGGCACAGGCATGGGCGCGGTTGAGCGCGGCCGCGCTGCCCGCGCGGGCGGGCGGGATGCTGCTCAACGGGTGGGCGCTGCTGGTCGGCGAGAGCGAGATCGCGCTGCGGCTGCCGTGGGTGTGGGCGGCGCTGCTGTTGGGCGCGGTGGGGCTGCGTGGGCTGTTCGCGGCGCGTTGGGCACGGCGGCGGCTGGCGCTGGTTCCGCTGGCGCTCGCCGCGTTGATCGGCCTGCCCTTCACGCAGCCTACGCCGGACTGGCGCGGGTTCATCGCTGCCGTGGCCGAACGGCGCGCGGCCGATCAAGCCGCCTTCATCGTATGGGAGCCGCACAGCGTCATTGCCTACTATGATCGTCGCACGCCGATCCGCGTGGGCGTGAGCGTGGACGTGGGCTGGCGCGCCTTCAGCCCCGAGGAACTGGCCGACCTTGTGGCGCGCTTCGACACTTACGACGTCATCTGGCTGCTGATCGACGGGCGCGACGACCTAGCGCAGGCGCTGGTTGCGCAGCTCGACGCGGATCGTTCGCTGCTGTGGACGTACCGCGAGCGGCTGGATAGTTTCGTGGCGTATCGCTTCCAGCGCTGAGCTTCTTTAGCGTTTCATAAGCCTTGTTCACGCAGTTTTTAGCCAGATGCGCTATGCTTTGCCTTGTTTGGCTTATTCAGAAGCACGCAAAGGGGAAAGCAATGACAATCCTTGTGACAGGTGGCGCGGGTTTTGTCGGCAACAATGTCGTCGAAAAGCTGGTGCAGCAAGGCAAGCCGGTCAAGGCGATGGTGCGCCCGGGCAGCGCCGACAAGGTCAAGCTGCGCTTGAGCAAATTCGGCGATAAGATCAGCGTGGTGGAGGGTGACGTCCGCGATCGTAAAACTCTGCCGCGCCTGATGGAGGGGGTTAGCGCGGTTGTCCACACGGTGGCCATCTCGATGGAAAAGGGCGACGCGACTTACGACGAGGTGAACTATCAGGGGACGATCAACGTCGTGGACGCTGCCGAGGATGCCGGGGTGCAGCGCTTTGTGTTCATCAGCCAGAACGGGGCCGACAGCTCGATCAAGTACCGCTTCTTGCAGAGCAAGGGCAAAGCACAAGATTACGTCCACAACTCCAAGCTCGACGCGACGTCGCTGCGCCCGAGCGCCATCTTTGGCCCGCAGGACGAGTTCTTTAACACGTTTGCGCGGCTGCTGCGCCTGACGCCGCTGATCTTCCCGCTGGTGGGCGGTGGCAAGGCGGAGTTCCAGCCTGTATCGGTCTACGACGTGGCCGAGGCGACCGTGCGCTCGCTCGACGACCCAACGACCATCGGCAAGGCGCTCGACCTCGGCGGGCCGGAAGCCCTCACACTGGGCGAGATTGAACGGCGCGTCATCAAAGCGTTGGAGACGTCGCGCCTGCTGTTCCCAGCGCCGGTGTGGCTGCTGCGGCCGGCGGTGGTGGTGATGCAGTCGGTGCTGCCCGGCTCGCCGGTGACGACCAGCCTGCTGGAGCTGCTGGCTGTCCCCAATACCGTCCCGAACAACGCGCTGGTGAACCACTTCAACATGCAGCCCATCCCATTCGACGGGCCGCACATCGCCTATCTGAAGAACGCCACCGCAGGCGAGGCCCTGCGCAAGTTCTTCACGGGGAAGGTATCGAGCTAGAAGTGCCAATGATTGTGTATTGTTAGCGAGGTGAGGATGTTACAACGAGTGCAAGCTCTGCCGAAGCCAGTGCGCATCGGCCTATTTGTGGGGGTGGCGCTGGCCATCCTGTTGGCGCTAGTGCTGATCACGCTGGCAGTGGGCGTAGCGATTGTGCAGAACTCACCTCGTCTGGTGAGCGTGCCGCTGGTGGCCGGTTACACCGTGAGCGAGTATATGCCGCTGCCGGATGATGACGCTTACCCGGCTGCCATCGCAGTAGATCCTAACGGGACGCTCTACACGGGCAGCTACGTCAGCGGGGCCGTATGGGCCATCACCACCAACCGCGTCATGGTTGAAATCCCGGGCACGCGCGAGCAAATCGGCAGCGTGACCGGCCTCACCGTCGGGCCGGACGGTTTGCTCTACGTGCTGGATCGCATCTCGCCGCTGCAAGTGGCAGGGGCGCGCGTGTGGACGATTGCGGCCGATGAGACGCTGACGCTGCTGCACGACTTCACGGGTCAACGCGCCGACATCCTCGAACTGCCGGACGACATCGCCGTAGACAGCGCAGGGCGCATCTACATCACCGACCGCGGCATCAACCCCAACAACGACATCATCTACCGCATCACGCCGGATGGCACGGAGGGCGTGTGGTGGCAGTCCCCGCCGGTGAACAACGCGCGCAGCTACGCGCCGACCGGCCTCGCCTACGACCCTGAGCGCAGCGCGCTGTACATCACGGATTCAACGCTCGACATCCTCTATAAAGTGCCCATCAACCCCGACGGCAGCGCAGGCGAGAACATCATCCTCTACGACCGGCGGCAGGGCAACGAGCCAACCCCGCCCGGCTTCGACGGCGTGACGGTGGACGATCAAGGGCGGGTGTTCGTGGCCGCGCTAGGGACGAACCGCATCGGCATGTATGACCCCAACACCGGCCTGATGACCTACATCGCGGGCAACTTCCGCGGCGCGGCAGATGTCGTCTTCAGCCCGCTGACGCAGCGCCTGTACGTCGCCAACTGGGATCAGCGTTCGCTGCTGCCGACGCAGGTCTTGTTCTTAAGCGTCGAGACGCGCCCGCACCTGCCCTTCGCGCTGGACGTGATCACGCCTACGGGGGAGTGAGGCCTCATCCCCAACCCCTTCTCTCGCAAGGGAGTGTCTAAGCCGCAGCAGAAGATGACCGTGCGCCAGAGGCTCAAGCCTCTGGCTGGCGCGCGGGGGCTAAAGCCCCCTTCAGGGGGCGCGCTGCAGCCGGAT
>JBDNCV010000205.1:0-5160 GCA_046719465.1 Anaerolinea sp. | reverse complement strand
AAGTCCATGTCGGCGTCGTTGTCCCACTCCAGCGTGATTGTCAAGTCGCCACGGCGCAGCGCCGCCGCGCTGATGGGTGGGGCTGGGGTGATCTCGCGCTCCAGCAGGGCCAGCGGCAGTCCATCGGCGATGTTGGGCGTGTAAGGTTCCGGCTCGGTGGGGCTGCCGCTGGCGCTGGACTGCGCATCCAACGGCACACGGACGAACGCCCCTGCTGGGACGATCCGCGCGACGCCGAACGACTCCACGCGGCCTATGCCCTCCAGCATCGCAATCGTCATGAAGCCGCTCGGGTCGGCTTGCAGGAAGGCCGTCGAGCCGAGGTCAAAGCGCACTTCATTAATCAACAGGCGCACCTCTACCGCGCCGCGCGGGCTTTGAATGAGCATCCCGTTGGGGGCTTCAGCGCAGCTTGGCGCGCCAACGCCCGATTGGAAGTAGAAGGCTTGCATCGGCTGAGCGTAGCCCATGCTGCTGGGGGTCACTGTGAGGTCAAACGTGCCCGTAGAATTGCCCGATTGTTCACGATAGCGCGTCGCATACAGCGTGTAGAACCCGCCCACAGGGACAGGGACGTTGGACAAACGCGAGCCGCTCGTGCCCAGCTCACGGTCATCGTCGTTGCTGGCGATCTCGACGCCGTTGGGGTCACGCAGGCTGATGTAGGTGTCGAGGTCGCCGCCGGTGCGCCGCATCAGCACGTCGATCACATCCCCCGCTCGGAGCTGGATCCGAAAAGAGACAGAAGGCGCTTGATTGGTGATGACGCCGCTGGCTGTTCTGCCGAGGCTCAGCACGTTGTCCTCGGGGATGCTGTCGTCACGGCTCAGGCGATCATCCACGGCAGCCTGCACCTGCGCATCGCCGAACATCAACACGGTGACGTTCTCCCCCGGGGTAGACTCAGGCAGATTGGCTTGCAAGCGCATCACCGCCACGCCCCACGCGCCGGTGGCTTCGTCCAACGGGCTGAGCGTCAACCCAGCCACGTCAAAGACGCTGACGGTGTCGCCTGTCTGGTTGAAGCGCAGCGCTTGATCGCCGCGCGAGCTGACCTCCACGCGCAGGTGGCCATAGCAGGCCGAGTTGCGCCCGACGGTCTGGCAAGCCTCGTTCACCACTTGAAGCGCCTCGCGCACGATGACGGGGCAGTCCCGCCGCCCCTGCTGCGCCGATGCCAGCGGCACGAGCGCCAACATCCCCAACACCCCAATGAGCGCACGCCCTCTTAACGTGGTCATAGCCCCCCCCCTTAACTTTTATTAAATTATTGTACCATAAAGTGCTCTGCATCGGCTGATGAAGCCTCCTTCATACACATAGACGCGCGCCCCCCATGCTGGTATGCTTGGGCGCGTTCATCGGACTGCGTGGATGCGTATGAATCGACAGCGTTGGCTCATCTTAATCGGCGCGCTCATCAGCGCTGTGTTTTTGCTGCTGGCCTTTCAAGGGCTGCACCCTGAGGAACTGCTCCCGAGTTTGGCCAACGTCGACCTCGGCGGGGTGGCGCTGGCAACCGCGCTGTTTTTTGTCTCGGTGGTGGTGATCAGCTGGCGCTGGCAGTTCTTGTTGAACCCGGTGGCGCGCGTGCCGCTGCCGCGCTTGTTCCAGTTGGTGTGCATCGGCTACATGGGGAACAACATCTACCCGCTGCGGGCGGGCGAGGCGCTGCGGATCGTGCTGCTGCGGCGCGATGAGGGCGTGCCGATCTTCCGCAGCACGACGATTACCATCGTGGAGCGCGTGTTCGACGGCGTGGTGATGCTGTCGTTTATCGTGTTCGGGGTGGCGGCAGCGAACATCGACAACGCGGTGCTCAACGCGCTCACGCAGGTGGCCGTGCCGCTGTTCACGCTTGGGTTGGGCGTGCTGACGCTGGTCGCGCTCGTGCCGCGCCGCGCGCAGGCCGTCGTCGAGCGGCTGACCAGCTTCCTGCCGCAGCGGGCGCAGCGCCCGCTCAACCACTTATCGTCGGAACTGCTGGGCGGGCTGGCGGCCTTTCAGAACGTCGGCCAACTGCTGGGCGCAGCGCTGACGAGCTTCGGCACGTGGCTCGTGCAGGGCGTGGTCTATTGGGTGATGCTGCTGGCGTTCGGGATCGACCAGCCCTTCACGATTGCGCTGCTGCTGGTGGGCGCGGTGAACCTAGCGGGGTTGATCCCCGCTTCGCCCGGGCAGATTGGGGTGTTCGAGTACTTCGTCGTGCTGGTGCTGGGCGCGGTCAACGTGGAGCAGTCGCGGGCGCTGAGTTACGCGCTGGTGACGCACGTCGTGATCTGGCTGCCCGCCACTGTCGCAGGGCTGCTTTACCTGTTCCAGCGCGGCCTCACCCTGCGCAGCGTCCAGCAGATCCAGCAGACAACCGCCGAGGCTGCCAGCTAGCCCTTAGTCCAGCCGGTGCAGCCCCAAGCGGATGCCGAGCCACACGCCCGCGACCATGCCGCCTGCGAACAGCCAGCCCGCCACGGCAAACGCCGAGATACCGCTCAGCAGCGTGCCGACCGTGCAGCCCAGCGCTAGCATCGCGCCCCAGCCCATCGCTGCGCCGCCCAGCAGGGCCGTCCCCGCCCCGCGCAGCGTCAGCCGTGACCACTGAAAGCCGCGCACGACGAACGACACTGCAAACGACCCACCGACCAGCCCCAGCACCAACCAGCCGTTGTCGGTGATCGTCTGGGTGATGACCGCCGCGCAGCCCGCGAAGCCATCCAGTCCATTGAGGCGATCCGCCAGCCAGCCTTGCCCCGCCATGAACGTCCGCGTGAGGCTGCTAAACTGCGACGTGACCCCCAAAGGCTCTAGGCGGAAGTAAGCCGCCACGCCAATTACGCCGACCAGTGCGCCCGTCACCAGCGGGTTCCAGCGCTGGCGGAAGACGGTGTCGTACACGTGCAGCGGCGTGATGCGCTCCACGGCAGCGCGTTTGAGGGCAGGCGCAAACCGCAGCAGCCCCAGCGCGATCACCGTCAGCAGGGCCAACTGAGCCGCCAGCGCCCCGCCATACCCCAACGTGGCGGGCAGCCACGCCTTGGGCGCGTCGATCAGCGTGTCCATGTAGACGCGCTGCCAGCTCAAGAAGCCCAGCCCAAAGCCGATCAGCGACCCCACGATCGCCAGCGGCGCGCGGCTGTAGCCCTGCCCCAGCCGGTAGAGCTGCCCGCTGAGGCATGCGCCGCTCAGCGCCATGCCCACGCCGAACAGCGCCCCCGCCGCCACCGCCACCCAACTGGCCGGGCCGATGTGGGCGTCCGGCGGGAGTCGCCCGCTCATCGGGTTGGCCTGAAACTGCCCGAACACCAGCGCATAGCCCACGCTGCCCACCGCCAGCGCCGCAAGGATGGCATACGTGCCGCCGCTGCTGCGGTGCTCGATCAGATCGCGCAGGATGCAGAAGAAGCAAAAGCGCCCGCGCTCAAACACCACCCCCAGCATCACCCCAATCAACACCGAGAGGGAGGCGTTCGCGCCGCCCCCGCCCTGCGCTTGCAGGTAGTAGGCCAGCGCGATGAACCCTGCGATCACCACCCCGCCGACCGTCAGCCGCGCCAGCTCGATGCGGCTGAGGGCGGGCACACTTGGAACTGGAAGAGGGGCGACCTCCTTGAGATCGCCCTCGTTAAGTGCTGCCTGCACCATGCTTACTGGCCGCCCCAGACCGTGCCCGCGGGGTTCACAATCGGCAGGCCGACCACGTTGCCGTACTCCGTCCAACTGCCGTCGTAGAGCGCCACGTCATAGCCCAGCAGTTCCTTGAGCACGAACCACGTCAGCGCGGCGCGCTCGCCGATGCGGCAGTAGGTGATGATCGGCTGGCTGCCGTCGATCCCCAGCCCAGCGTAGAGGGCGCGCAGTTCCTCAATCGACTTGAACGTGCCGTCGGCGTTGACGTTCTGCCCCCACGGGACGTTCACCGCGCCCGGGATGTGCCCCGCGCGGACGGACAGCTCTTGAATGCCCTCCGGCGCGAAGATTTCGCCGTTATACTCCCGCGGGGAGCGGATGTCGATCAACTGGCCCGCGCGCTCGCCATTCACCACGGCCAGCACGTCCGTCAGGCGGGCGCGCAGCGCTGTGTTGAACTCGCTGACGACGGCACTGCCCGCGGCCGGGGTCACGCTGCGCGTCGTCAGGGTGCGGCCATCGGCCTCCCACTTCACGCGGCCGCCGTCCAGCAGGCGCACATCTTCAAAGCCGTAGCCGCGGAAGATCCACACGCCCCACGCTGCAAACCAGTTGTTGTTGTCGCCGTAGAGGATAATCGTGCTGTCGTTGTTGATGCCCGCCGCACGCACCAGCTCTTGGAAGCGCTCCGGCTGAACGATGTCACGGGTCACCGTGTCGACGAAATCGGTATGCCACACGAAGTTGACCGCGCCCGGGATGTGGCCGCGCTCGTACACGCCGGGGATCACGCTCACCTCGATCACGCGCACGTTGGGGTTATCGAGGTTTTGCTCCAGCCAGTCCGCAGTGACCAGCACTTCACGGGCGGGGGCGTCCTGTGCCAGCGTCAAAGCCCCTCCCACTGCCGCCAGCACACCAACGATGAGCCATACTGCCAGTTGACGAACCTTCATGATGCTGCATTCTCCTCAATTGATCGGTTTGAACAAAAGTGACAGGCATAAAAACACCCCGGTTGTCCGGGGTGGAGTTGGCCTGTCTTGAATCAGCCTGTATCAGCGCAGGCGTGCCACACAGCCCCGGTCATCGTCAGGATGCGGAGGGAGACAACACATGGGCATCGCGCACTTGAACAACATTGATTTACCCTGAGCTTATACAAACTATAAGCAAAGAATATGAGGTGTTGCCGCGCTTGTCAAGAGGGTAATTGTTAAGGGTTGGTCACGCGATGGGATTTAAATAAGGGAGCCGTGCGCCAGAGGCTCAAGCCTCTGGCTAGCGCGCGGGGCTAAAGCCCCCTTCAGGGGGCGCGTTGGCAGCCAGATGCTTTAGCGTCCGGCGTTCAACGGTGACCGTGCGCCAGAGGCTCAAGCCTCTGGCTAACGCGCGGGGGCTGAAGCCCCCTTCAGGGGGCGTGTGGCAGCCGGATGCTTTAGCGTCCGGCGTTCAACAGGCAGGCCTAAAGCCCCCTTCAGGGGGCGCGTTGGCAGCCGGATGCTTTAGCGTCCGGCGTTTAACGAGGCAGGCCTA
>JBDNCV010000204.1:0-5204 GCA_046719465.1 Anaerolinea sp. | reverse complement strand
CGTCGCTGTGGCCCGGCTATTCGCCCAGCGACCACTCGTGAATCCACGAGGTGTAGCCGTAGAACACCCAGCTTGGCCCGGGGCGGAAGCCCTGAACGCGCACGTTAGCGGTTTGCCAGATGTTGGGGACGAATGTCCAGTCATAGGCGACATCTTCGTGGAGGATGCGCTGAATCTCGCGGTAGATTTCACCGCGCGCCGCTAGATCGCAGCCGGGCAGGCGCAGCGCCTCTTCCAGCAGACGGTCGACTTCAGGGTTGACGTATGATGAGAGATTGTTGCCGCTGCCCGGGATATCGGTCGTGCTGCGGATGAGCGTCGAGAAGAAGTTGGGGTCGGGTGGGCCGCCTGCGCCGCCACTGTTGCTCATCGGGGTGGCGTCGTACTGCTGGCCGAAGTAGATATCCGTGATGTAATTGGCCCACTCCACCTTGCGGAGCTGCACGTCGAAGCCAATATCGCCCAGTTGATCTGCCGCCACGAGTGCGGTTGTCTCGAAGAACTGGAGGATGTCGCTGTAGGTGATGGTGAAGGCCAGTGGTGTGCCCGGCTCGGCGGTGGTGCAGGTTACGCATTCGCGGATGCCGTCGCCATTGGTGTCGATCCAACCGGCTTCATCCAGCAGGGCGCGCGCAGCGTCGGGGTCATAGGGATAGGGCGAGAGATCAGTGTTGTACGCCCACGTGATCGACGGATGTACAAAACCGATTAGCGGCGTGCCACCGTCGGGGCCGCCCAGCGTGGCGAGGATGTCGGCCTTGTTGTAGCCCATCGCCACGGCCTTACGCACGCGCACATCGCTAAACAGCGGGTGCGGCGTCTGCTCGATCAAGTTGCCGTCCTCGTCATAGGCTGGCTGTGGATTGTTCGGGTCGGCCCAGTTGAGCGACATGAAGTTCACCGAGAACTGCGGGTAAATTTCCCATTGGAGACGGCTGCGATCAGCGATCTGCTCGAACAGGTCACCTTGGAAGTAGGTGTAGTCGATTTCGCCGGATTGAATCGAGAGGATGGCCTGTGCCTGCCCGCCGATCACGCGGTTGACGAGGTTGGGGATCGGCACTTCGCCGCGCCAGTAGGTCGGGTTGGCGCGGAAGCGCTGGAACTCATCCGGCACCCACTCCTCGAGAATGTAGGGGCCGCCGCTCACGTCGGGGTTCTGGTTGAACGGGCTGTCCATGAAGTCGCTAAAGTCCGCGGCGAACTTGTGCGACGGCAGGAAGCGGATGCCGCCGATGTCTGTGAGCGCGGCGCAGTTGTTGTTGGCCAGCACAATCTCGTAAGTCTTGTCGTCGATGATGTTGACCGCTTCGATGCTGCGCACGTTCGAGCGATAGACCGAGGCAATATCCTCGCGCTTGACTGCGTCGATCACGAACTTCATGTCCGCAGATGTGATCGGCACGCCGTCGCTCCAGAAGGCATCATCGCGGATGGTGAAGGTATAGGTGAGGCCATCATCAGAGATGGTGTAGGTGGTGAGGCCCGGGATCGGCTCGCCTGTGAAGCGGTCGGTCTCGAACGGCAGCGGGAACATCAACGCAAACGCCTGTGTCGAGGCGCCATCGCTGCTCAGCGCAGGGTTGAAGGTGACAATGTTGCCGAAGCCGCGGATGACGATAGTCTCATCATCTTGAGCTTGTACCACCAGCGGCAGCACCATCAGCGCGATGAGCAGCACTCCCAACAATCTTTGTATCATAGCAAACTCCTTTTCTCATTTAGTTCCAAGAGCGTCAGAACAGATGCCCAACGGCATCGAGTGACCCTTAGATAAAGGTACGCCGCATCTAACGCTTGCGCACGTTGTACGGGTCGAGCGCGTCGCGCAGCCCATCCCCGATCAGATAGAAGCACAGCACCGTAATCATGATCATCACCCCGGGCCACACGACGAGGTGCACCCCCGTGACGAAGTAGTTGCGAGAATCGGTGAGCATGTTGCCCCACGTTGGCGTGGGCGGCTGCACGCCGATCCCGAGGTAGCTTAGGCCTGATTCCAGCAAGATGAGGTTGCCCGCGATGATCGAACCGGTCACGATCAGGATCGAGATCAGGTTAGGCAGCATATGGACGACCGTCAGACGCAGGGCTGAGGCGCCCAACGCGCGCCCTGCGACGATATAATCGCGTTCGCGCAGTGAGAGGACCTCCGCGCGCACGAGGCGGCTCGTCCCGATCCAACCCAGCAGCGCGAGGATCAGTGTCATCGATTCAGCGGAGGGCTGCCAAAGCGCCACGGCAATTAGCAGCAGGAACAGCGGCGGGATCGAGCTGAGCGTGTTGATGACCCATGAGATGAGGTCATCAATGACCCCACCGAAATAACCCGCCATCAGCCCTACCGTGACGCCGATCAGCACAATCATCAAGCTGGAGCCGTAAGCAATCAGCAGCGAGACCCGTCCACCGTAAAGCAAGCGGATTAACTGGTCACGCCCCAAGTGGTCAGTCCCCAGTACATGGCCCGCTGTGCCCGGCGGCAGAAACCGATTCGCTGTATTGGTGCGATTGACGTTGACGTTGAGCACATTTTCGACGATCAGCGGCCCGACGAAGCACGCAGTGGTAACGGTCAGCAGTAGGCAGATGGCGATCAGCGTTAGGCGATCTCGCAGCAGATAGCGCACTGAATCGCGCCAGAGCGAGCGCGCAGCGATCTTGTCTTTGGGGTCAATGTCGAGTGTGGGCACTGTGGTCGGCGCGGTCGTCATGGGTGGTCACTTCTGTTCATTTGAAGCTAATGCGCGGGTCGAGCCACGCATACAACACGTCGGAGATTAGTACGCCAATGATGAACATAGCCGAGGCAATTACGACGGATCCCATGACGATGGGGTAATCGCGCTGAAACACAGCGTTTACCACCAAGCGCCCCATGCCAGGCCAGCCAAACACCTGCTCGATAATGACAGCCCCGCTGAGCAAGTTACCCAGCCCCGGGCCGATGAAAGTGGCAACGGGCAGCAGCGCGTTTTTCAAGATATGCCGCAGCCATACGCGTCCCTCATACAACCCCTTGGAGCGTGCCGTGCGCACGTAGTCTTGTTCGGCCACTTCAAGGATTTCAGTGCGCGTTAGCCGTGAGACGAATGCGATCGTGGCGAACGACAGCACCGACACCGGCATGATCATATGGCGGGCAGTCTCCAGTAAGTCGAAGCCGCCGCGCCGTGAGATGTCGCGCATCCCGCTCATCGGGAGCAGATTGTTCTGCACGCTGAACACGATGATGAGCAGCAACCCTAACCAGAAGGCAGGCACGGCATTCCCAATGACGGAGAGGATGCGCACCACCTGATCAACCCATCGGCCATGATAGGCCGCCGCCAGCACCCCTAATATGATGCCCACGCCATAGCCGACGATGAGCGCCGTCAGGGTGAGCAGCAGTGTGGCGGGGATGCGCTCGACGATCAAGTTCACCACGGGCTGGCGTTGGGCGATGGAGTTGCCGAGGTCACCGCGCAGCAGGCCGCGCCGCTGGCCGTAGGTATCAGGGACGCCGTCGCCATCCATGTCGATCATCATCCAATCGTTGCCGATCAACCAGTAGACGTACTGATGGATGACCGGTTGATCGAGGCCAAGCTGGCGGCGCAGGGTGTTGGCAAGCTCGGTGTTGGACTGTGGCCCGAAGGTGATGAGCGCAATTGGGTCGCCCGGGGCATTCATCATGAGTACGAAAGTGATTATCGTCACGCCGAGGAAGGTCGGGATGCCCTGAAGCAGGCGGCGGAGGATATAGCGGCTCATAAGCGGTTCCCTGTTGTTGACGTCGGTAGGTGAGCAGGGCAGCGTGCCATCTCAGATCGGCAGGGTCAGGCTATCAATATCGCGCGGGTAGTAAGTCATCATGAGCGTGCCCTGTTCGGTTACCAGCACGGTGTCCGAGTGGCGATAGCCGCCCAGCGCGGGCGCGTACAGCCCGGGTTCGACGGTAAAAACCATGCCGGGTTGGATGATGGTGTGATCCCCCTTATCAAGGAAAGGCGCTTCATGATAGCGTAGGCCGATGGCGTGGCCAACGTGGTGCTTCCAATAGGGCATCAGGTCGTGCTTGTCGTAGTAAGCACGCACTTCGAGGTCAACCGCGGAACAGGGCTTGCCGGGTTCGATGGCGTTCATAGCGAGGTCTTGCAGCGCGACCATGTGGTCGAACATGCGCCTCTGATCATCGGTCGGTTTGCCGAGGAACATCGTCCGCTCCAACTCAGAGACGTAGCCCCACACTGGTGCTGAGGCCCCAGTCACCAGCACATCACCGGGTTGGAAGACAATGTTGTTGGCCAAGGCGTGCGGTATGGCGGCGTTACGCCCGATCTGCCCGCGATAGCCTGCAATGGCTCCGTTGTAGTAGGAACTTTGCGCCCGATACAATGGGCCGATGGCATCATACATGGCTCGAGTGGCCTCATCACTGGCACGCTGGGTGACCTCGGTTTCAGTTGCGCCGACTACGGTGTAGCGCTGGAGCAGCACATGCGCTAGATTGCCCCATTTGCAGCTCTCCGCTAGCAGCGCAATCTCCGCGGGTGACTTGATCATCATCGCTTCCTCGATGAACACGCGCACAGGATTCACCTGAACGCTCACTCCCGCGCTATCGGTAAGCGATGGGCCACGGTAGCCGAAGACCCATGGGTAGCCATCGTGGTCAGCGCCAACGCTTCCTTGAATGCCCATATCGCGCAGCATAGCCGCTAGCACCGTGGCGGGGTGCGGGTCGGCAGGATATTCGAGGTAATGATCGACACGTTCGATAAGGGCATTAGCTTGGGCGTGTTCGACTTCCAACCGTGGGACGAACATCGCTCGTTCGCCGCGCGCGTTCATGACGAAGGCCATTGGACGTTCTGTTGGAATGAAGGCGAAGCCACAGTAATACTTGATATAGTCTGCGTCGAACAGCACGATGCCGCTGAGTTTTTGGTCGCGGCAGAAGGCGAGTAGTGCCTCACAGCGGACAGCATATTCCGCGTTGGAGATTTTGAGCTGCGTGATTGTGAGTGCCACTGGTCATTCCTCATAGCTTGTGAGTTGAACATCAAGCACAAGAGAGTTGAAAACTCTCTGACTTTATTTTAACCCATGTAAGTGGTTTCACCACAAATTGGTGCAGGAAGGTTGGGGTGGAATTCCTACTCCACCCAATGGGCGGAGTTGCCGCTGCTGGCGACTTGGCGGATGCTGCCGGTGGCGAT
>JBDNCV010000203.1:0-5283 GCA_046719465.1 Anaerolinea sp. | reverse complement strand
TGGAGCAAAAGTCCCCTCTCCACCCGGAGAGGGGATTTAGGGGTGAGGCCTTTCCACCGGCGACCGCAGGGCAGAGAATGGAGGGGGGAGACCGATGAGACGCTACCCCCTAAGCAGAAAGGGTACACATGGGCGATACGATCATTGAACTGAAAGGCGTCAGCAAGCACTTTGGCGATCACGATGCGCTGACCGATGTGAGCTTTGCCGTCCCAGAGGGGGCGCTGCTGACGCTGCTGGGGCCGTCGGGGTGCGGCAAGACCACCTGCCTGCGGCTGATCGCGGGTATCACCGCGCCAGACAAGGGCGAAATCTGGCTCAATGGGCGGCTGGCGGCCAGCCCGGCGGGGTCGCTCCCGCCGGAGCAGCGCCGCGTGGGTATGGTGTTCCAAGATTATGCGCTGTTCCCCCACCTCAACGTGGCCGATAATGTGGCGTTTGGCCTGCGCAGCTCACGCGCCGAGAAGCGCGCCCGCGTGGCCGAGCTGCTGGCGCTGGTCGGCTTGCAGGGGCTGGAGGACAAAATGCCTTACTTGTTGAGCGGCGGGCAGCAGCAGCGCGTGGCGCTGGCGCGCGCGCTCGCCCCCGAGCCGGACATCCTGCTGCTGGACGAACCCTTCAGCAACTTAGACACGGCGCTGCGGGTGCAGGTGCGCGGTGAAGTGCGCGACATCCTGCGCCGCACCGGCAAAACTGCCGTGTTCGTCACCCACGATCAAGAAGAAGCGCTCTCGCTGTCGGATCGCGTCGCGGTGCTGTTTGACGGGCGCTTGCACCAAGTGGGCACGCCGGAGCAGATCTACAATCAGCCGGTAAGCGCACAGGTGGCCGCCTTCGTCGGCGAGGCCAATTTCCTGCCCGCCGAGGCCAGCGGGAGCCGTGCGTCCTCCGCGCTGGGCGAGCTGACGTTGATTAAACCGGCACGCGGTGAGGTGCGTGTGTTGATTCGCCCCGAGCGGGTGCACCTCGACACAAGCGGCGAGGGCGTGCTGGGCGAGGCGCTGTGGCGCGAGTACTACGGCAGCCGCCAGCGGATCGCCGTGCGCCTAGCAGATGCGACGACCATCATCGCCAGCACCGACACGCAGATCAACGTGGAGCGCGGCGACCGCGTCAAGGTCAGCGTGTTTGGGCCGCTGCTGGCGTTTAGTGCCGCCGAAAGTACTGAACTGCTGCCCCAACAATAATCCCGACCTGCACCACCACTGCCGCGATCAACCACACGGGCAAGCCGCTTGCAGGGCTTGCGTCGGGCGCGTTGATCGTCACCTCTTGCAGCGCGGGCGTGGCAGCCATCGCCACAACAGGTTCCAGCGTGCGCACGATCAACTCGCGGGTGGGGGTGGCGGTCGGCATCACAAACACGGCGGGCGGCAGGTCGGTCGGGGTCAGTGTGGGGGTGAACGTCGCGGTGGCGGTCGGCGTCAGGGTGAGCGTGGGCGTGGGCGTCTCGGTCGGGATGGATGGGTCGCGGGTCGGCTCCGGCGTGGGGGTGTACGTCCCGCTCTTGGGGGGGACGAGCAGCACGCTGCCGATGCGCAGGCGGCGGATGTCGTCCTGTGTCAGGCTGTTGAGATCCATAATGGCGGGGATGTCACCCCATGAATAACCAAACAGCAGCGCAATCGTCCCCAGATCGTCGCCGGGCTGAATTTCGTACATGATGTTGCCGACGTTATCCACGCCCACGATGGGCAAAGGGGGCGGGGCGGCGTTCGGGCGGCTGCCACCGCTGGGCCGCTGGACGGCGGGGGCGTCCCAACTGCCGCTGCTCGTGCCAAAGACCATCACATAGGCGCGCCCGCCTGCGCCTGCTGCCACCGCGATCCCCACCTCATCGTAGCGTGCGTTGGTCAAGCCTGCGTAGTGGATCCCGCTGTTGATCCAGAAGTTCCACGCGGTATCGACCGAGGCCATGCCGCCCATGTAGATATTCTCGCTGACAAGCTGGCTGGGGTAGCCCGCGGCGCGCGCCCGAGAGCGCGGCGTAGAGCCGTCCGGTTGGGTGTGGCTCACTTGGTTGTTGTCGACCATCCAGCGGGCTTGATTGGCGGCAGCAGCGGCCAGCGCGTTGTTCCAACGATAGGCCGGCAGCCCGAGCGACGCGCGCAGGTTGTTCACCCGCGTCAGCAGCTCGCTGGCCGCATCTTGAGCATAACTGGGGGCGGCGCTGACAGCTGCGACCCACAGCGCCAGCACAGACAGCATCACACGGAGAGAGCGTTTCATGCGCGCCACTATAATCGTACTCCCGTCTGCCGAGAAGGGCGAGTCAGCAGCCATCGGGCGCGCTCAACGTGGCGATTGTGATACAAGCAGGACTCCCCTCGTCCAATCGCCGTTGAACCCTACGCGACCTCTGGTACAATACATGTGTCTTTCGACACCGAGCAGAAAATCATGGCTGAGCGACAAATCGTTGTGGTGGGCTGCGGGCGTTTGGGGGGGCTGTTAGCCAACAAACTCAGTAACGCCGGCAACAGCGTTGTGGTAGTGGATCGCAGGGAGATCGCCTTCGACAAACTATCACCCAATTTCAGCGGCTATCGAGTGTTGGGGGATGCCGTTGAATTCCATGTGATGCAGATGGCCAGAGTCGACCGCGCGGATTACCTCTTTGCGACGACGATGGAGGACAACACCAACCTGATGGTAGCCCAAGTGGCCAAGTATGTTTTCAACGTCAAACACGTGATCGCGCGTGTCTATGACCCCGCCCGCGAGACGCTCTACGATGGTTTCGGCATCGCCACCATCAATCCGACCCTTCTCTCCGCAGACAAGTTCCTCTCAATGGTAAAATAACATGCGCATCATCATGGTAGGCGGTAACGAAACGGTCTATTACCTTGCGCGCCAGTTCGTCCGCAAGGGCTACCACACCACCATCATCAACCGTGACCCCAACCGCGCCCGTGAGCTGGCCAACGACACCAAAGCCACCGTGGTTTTGGGCGACGGCACACACGTCCAGCGCATGGAGGAAGCAGGCGCACGTCAAGCGGATTTGGTGCTGGCGCTGACCTCGCGCGATCAAGACAACCTCATCGCCTGTCAGATTGCCCAGCGCAACTTCAGCGTGCCGCGCACGATTGCGCTGGTTAACGACCCTGACAACGAGGAAGTGTTCCACAAGTTGGGCGTGACGCAGGCCTTCAGCGCCACGCGCATCATCGCCTCGATCATCGACCAAGAGACCGACTTCGACGCGATCACGCAGATTGCGCCGGTCGCCAAAGGGCGCATCACCATCAGCGACGTGCACCTCGACAAGGGCGCGCCCGCCATCGGCAAGACGCTGCAAGACCTGCCCCTGAGCGGCAAAACGCTCATCGGCGCGATCATCCGCGATGATCATGTAATCGTCCCGCGCGGTTCCACCGTGTTGAACGAACGTGACCATCTGATCGTCATCAGCGAGCCAGATTACCGCGAACGCGACCTGACCCTGCTCTGCAACCACTGCGAGTAAAGCCCCATGCGCCAAAAGGAATACCTGCGAAGTCGCTATCGGGCCATTATCGGCTACACCGGCGTGATGATGGCCCTGCTGGGGGCGCTGCACCTTGTGCCGCTGGTGATCGTCCCCTTCTTCCCTGAGGAGGCGCGTTTTGCGCCTGTTTTTTTGTTGGTGAGCGCTTTGCTGATTGCGCCCGGCTACCTCGCCTATCGGCGCTTTCAACCGCGTGACAGCGACGGCCTCACCGTCACGGAGGGCATGGTGGTGATCGTGCTGGTGTGGTTTGCCGCACCCTTGGCCAGCACGCTGCCGTTGATGAACATCACCGGCTTGAATTTTGCGCAGGCCGTGTTCGAGAGCACCAGCGGTTGGACGGCCACCGGCCTCACCGTGCTCGTCCCTGAGGACATGCCGCGCCTCATCCTCATGCACCGCAGCTTGATGCAGGTGTGGGGGTCGGCTGGGTTTGCCATCCTCGCGCTGAGCGTGCTGGCTGCCTCGCTGGGGGCAGGCATCAGCGCTGCCGAAGGGCGCACCGACCAGCTCGCCCCCAACGTGCGCCGTTCGGCCAGCATCGTGCTGTATATCTACGTGGGCTATCTGGTGTTTGGGGTGCTGGCGCTGCGCTTGGCGGGCATGGGCTGGTTTGACGCGATCAACCACGCCTTCACCGCCGTCGCCACTGGCGGCTTCTCCACGAAGAACCGCTCCATCGCCCACTTCGACAGCGCCTTGATCGAGGCCATCATCATCCTGCTGATGTTCCTCGGGAGCGTCAACTTTCTGATAGCCTACACAGCGATCCGCGGCAAATGGCGCGATGTCATCCGCAGCGGCGAGATTCGCATCATGGTCGGGATCGTCGTGCCGAGCGTGCTGCTCATCCTGCTGGTGACGCTCAAAGGGCTGTATGGGTTGGAACGCGAGGTACGGATCGCTGTGTTTGAGGTCATGGCAGCTATCACCACCACCGGCTTCTCGATTGCCAATTATGGCGACTGGAACGAGTTTGGCCTCGCCATGCTAGCGCTGCTGATGCTCATCGGCGGCGGCGTCGGCTCCACGTCGGGCGGCATCAAGCTGCTGCGCGTCTACGTGCTGTACAAGGCGGTCACGTGGGAGATCCGTAAGGCGTTTATGCCGCAGCACATGGTTAACGAGCCAGCCATCCGTCAGGGGGAGCGCCGCGACCTGCTGAGCGACAAGCAGACGCGACAGGTGGGCGCGTTCCTTGTGATGTTCCTCGTGGTGTTCCTCGCAGGGACGGGCGTCATGATGATGGCGGGCTACCCGCTGATGACCAGCGTCTTTGAAGTGGCCAGCGCGATTGCGGGCGCCGGGCTGAGCATCGGCCAGACGCAGCCCACCATGCCTGAGTCGATGATGTGGTCACAGTCGGTGGTCATGCTCATGGGGCGTTTGGAGTTCTTTGCGGTCATCATCGGCCTTACCAAGCTCGCAACCGACTTGTTCCAACTGCTCAAGCCCAAGAAACGCCCCCGCACAGCCTGACGCGGGCAAGCCCACACAAGTTCTGACCCAACGGCGCACCCGTTCTTAACTTAAGCGTGTGCGCCGTTGGTTTTACATGACTAACTTTGCGCAATCGGGCGTGGAATCGTAGGGTGACTCATGAGTCGACCTTGCCGAAACGTTCATATTTTGTACGTAATATCAGCTATATAATTAAATTAGAAGTATTATGATCTTGTCAACGGGACTCAAGGAGACTCATTATGAGCAAACAGTGGTTATGCACGGTGGGCGCTGTGCTGCTGCTCACTGCGGCGTTCGGTGTCTACGCGCAGGAGGAAGCCCCATCC
>JBDNCV010000202.1:0-5418 GCA_046719465.1 Anaerolinea sp. | reverse complement strand
TCGTAACGCAACCATGCGCGCTTCCACGTTGCCCAGCCCCACACGTGCGGGTAGTGCGTGAAGAAGTAGCTGTCGTGCGCTTCTGAGGGACGGCGCTGATACCCAAAGTGATCCCCTGTGATGGCCATCACCCGTTCGTCGTCTGCGTAGTAGTCAAGCAGTTCTTCACAGAAGCGAAAGAACGTCGGATGCGGCACGCAGTCGTCCTCAAGAAAGATAGCACGATCAACTTGTTCAAACACCCAGTCAATGCCACTTGGGATGCGGCCTCGTAATCCCATGTTATGCTCGGCATAGCTGCGCCGCACGTCACATGGCCAGTCGATGTGTTCAACGATGGCGCGCGTTTGGTCACACAGGGGGGCTTCTTCGGGGCTGCGTGGGCCATCGGCGATGATGAACAGTTGACGCGGCTGGGCTGCTCGGATTTGGTCAAAGACCTGCTGCGCCAGTTGAGGCCGTCGGAAGATGATGAAAACAACAGGGGTGTTTAGGCTCATGATTTGATTGCTACGTAGTTGCAATACATGAAATTCTCAAAATGCTCATGATAATTTGGCACAGGTTGCAGCTTGTGCGGCATGATACGGTAGATGCGATAACCGAAGGGGGTCAAGAGTTCAAAAATGTCTTTGAGGTATGACCGTGCCAGAATGTAGTTGGACGCGTATTCAAATTGAATCACGTCGATTGCTTGACGTTTTAACAACTGAACACCACCTTGCAGCACAGCCACTTCATGCCCTTCTGTGTCCACTTTCAAGAAATGAACGTGTTCGATATGGTGTTCTAAGCAGTAATCATCCAGTGTCGTCAATTGAACTTTGCTAGTGCGGTCAGCTAAGCGATCAGGACGGCCATGAATCGAGTTATGCTCACTGGCGTTGTTGAAAATGTGCATCACCACCTCGGTAGGTGTGGAACCGAGACCTTTCATCGTGGCAGTGACGCGGTGATCATCTGCAAAGCGCTTTGCTAAAACCTGATACACCTCAGGCATTGGTTCAAAAGCATGAATCTGACTGGTCGGGTTGACCTGCAAAACGGCGTTTGTCCACTCTCCGGTGTTCGCGCCAACATCAAATACCACCGGTTCGCTCGCATTAATCAGCGCCTCCCGCAGCCAGCGCAGTTCTCCATTCCGTTCAAAGTTTGCATCGTATAAGTTGTAATAGTGAAACGTATACTGCTGAGCGATAAACTGCAGCATTTTTGAGCGCGGCAGCCACCTGACAATGCGCCTCATCGTGTCAAGGAAGGTATCTTTCATGGATTAGCTCCGGTACGGGGCGGGGATGGGTTCGGATAGAGAAGTGCTACTGTCTGCATTTTTGCAAGGAACCCAACGTGGGGCATCAAATAAGTGGATGCGTGAGCGGCTAAAACTTGCGTGGCTAACGTAGCGATGGCGCATCCAAACCCGCCCCATAAAGGAATTAACAGCCAGTTCAATGCAATGTTCGAAAAGACACCTGCACCAACTGCGTACATACTGTATACGTTGCGGTGTTCAGCTTGCAGCACAGACGTTCTGGCCAGCCCCAACCCCACCCACACCCCCGACCACGCCAGCACGGCGAGCTGGGGCGCGGCCTCGGCAAACTCTGGGCCGAACAGCACGTCGATGATCACCGGCGCGAGCAGCGTCACCGGGATCGCAAACGCATACCCCACCAGCACCACCAAGTTGAACAGCCGCTGAATCCGCTTGCGGTAGAGTGTCTCATCCTGCCGCTTGCTGAGCAAGATCGCTGGGAACACCGAGCTGATGATCGCCCCCGGGACGAAGTACCACGTCTCCGATAAGCGCACCGCCACCGAGTACACCCCCACCGCCCGCTCGGCCTCGCCCACAGGCAGCATCACGCTCAACATGAGCTGGTCAATGCGCATATACAGCGACACCGCAATCCCGCTGACGATCAACGGCGCGCTGAGCTTGAGCAGCGTCCCCGCCAGCGACGCATCCCAGCGCCACCCCTGCACCCGCCCGCCGCGCCGCTGATACACCGCCACCAGCAGCGTCACGTACAGCAGCGTGTCCAGCGCGTAGAGCAGGCCGAACACCTCCAGCGGCATCTGCAGCAGGATCGCGCCCACTTTCAGCCCGCTGGCGACGACAAACGCCGTGTTGCGGGCGATCACCGTGTGGCGCGCCGCCACCTGCGATTGGTTCCAGAAGTCGATGACGTCGAAGCTCTCTGCCAGCGCTGCGACGCCCAGCATGGCCGCGATCAACGCGACGACCAGATGCTGCGGGTAGGTGAGCGCGGTGAAGATCACCACCGCGGGCAGCGCCACCAGCGCAGCTATCAAGCGAATGGCAAAGCTCGTCCCCAGCACAGCGTCGCGGTCATAATCACCCTCCACCAGCAGCCGCACGATGAGGGTGTCCATCCCCAAGCGCAGCAGCGGAACCGCCAGCGCAAGGATGGCCTGCGCGATGCTGAGATAGCCGAACTGCTCCGCGCCGAGGTAGCGCGTCACCCATGCGCTCACCAGCAGCACCAGCACCAAGCGAATCACACGATCCGACACGAGCCAGCCCGCATTGGTCACGATCTGGCGCACATCAGGCCGCGATTGCAGGTAGGCTTTTAGGCGTTCCACCAGCGCAGGGGTGGTCATAGCAGGCGGGGTCTCTCGTGGGTGCGATCTTATCTGCTGTAAGCATACGCCCAGATGTAAGATCGCGCGATGGTGTTTTGTCTGATTTTGTGTACAACTCATCTCAAGGACGGATCGCATGACTTCGACACAACTCAACTGGGTGTGGGCGGATGAGCACGGCGGGATGCAAGGCGCGACGGCCGACCTCGAGCGCGGTGTCGTCTACTGGTTCGACGCGCCCGGCTGTGCCTGTGGCGACCACGACGAAACCCAGACCATTGCGGATTTTCTGCGGCGCGGCGCGCGCTTCCTCACGCCGCCCGACGACGTGATTGATGAGATGCGGGCGGCGCTCCAGCCCCACGCGCAAGGTTAAGCCCATGGAGATTCTGATCGCCACGCACAACCTCGGCAAGCTGCGCGAGTATCAGGCCCTGCTGCCTGACTACACCTTGATTGGCCTGAGCGACGTCGGCCTCGGCGCGTTCGACGTGGACGAGACCGGCAGCACCTTCCTCGACAACGCCGCGCTGAAGGCAGTGCAGTACGCCCGCGCGAGCGGTCGCCTCACGCTCAGCGACGACAGCGGCCTGTGCGTGGACATGCTGGGCGGCGCGCCCGGGGTGCACTCAGCGCGTTACGGCGGAGACGGCCTGAACGATGCCGACCGCCGCGCCTACCTGCTCGCGCAGATGCAGCACATCCCCGAAGGCCAGCGCAGCGCTCACTTCGTCTGCGTGATTGCGCTCCACGACCCGCGCACCGGCCAAACCTACGCTGTGGAAGGGATCTGCAAAGGGCACATTCTGACAGAGGAGCGCGGCAGCGGCGGCTTCGGCTATGACGCGCTGTTCGTCCCAGATGGCGGTGACCTGACCTACGCCGAGATGCCGCCAGAGCAAAAAGACGCGCTCAGCCACCGTGGGCGCGCCGTGCAGAAGCTCATCCCACTGCTGCGCGATGTGCTGGCTGAGCGCTGAGGCATAAGGCCTTATCCCCCTCTTCTATCGGCAGGGAGTGTCCAAGGCGGAACAGACTCCCGGGCGCTCGAGCGTCTGGCTAAGGCGCGCCCCCTGTCCACAGGTGACCGTTGGCAAGTCAGATGTTCGTGCCCAAGCCATTCCAAAACATCAGATTACTTCTGATGAAACCGATGGTTTTTTGCTTGACAGCACTCTTGTCTACAGTATTATGTAATTAGAATTTCACGTAATCTATTAAGTGGAGGCGCCTTATGTTTCGGCTCGTTTGGTTGAGCCTATTTTTGTTGTTGTCGCTCGGTCTCTCGATAACGTCAGCCCGGCAGAGCTGCACGCTCCTCGTGCGGCGGGCGCTGCAAGCCATTGGCGACAACTGCGCGCAGTTGGGGCGCAACTTCGTTTGCTATGGCAATGATCAAGTGCGCGCCAACTTTCTGGAGGATGTCGACGACGACTTCTTCACCCGCCCAGCGGATATCGCACGCCTGAACGCTATCTCTACGGTGACGACCGCTTCGCTTTCGCCAGACGACAGCGCGTGGGGCGTGGCGGTGATGAGCGTGCAGGCCAACGTGCCGGATACGCTGCCCGGCCAAGCGGTGACCTTCCTTCTGCTGGGCGACGCTGAGATTGAAAATGCGGCCGAACCCGCCGACGACACCCCGCGCTTGAACATCCCCGTGACGGCGCGCGTCAACAGCAACCTGCGCAGCGGCCCCAGCACGCGCTTCAACCGCATTGGCTCGGCGCGCGCAGGCGAGGCGCTGGTGGCGGATGCGCTCAGCGTGGATCGTCAGTGGGTGCGCATTGTGCAGGGCAGCCTCGCCGGTTGGATGATCCGTACCAATTTGAACGCCGACCCCGCGATCGACAGCCTGAGCGTCGCTGACCCTGAACAGCGCGGCGTGATGCAGTCCTTCTTCCTGCGCAGCGGCATTGGCGAGCCAACCTGCGCCGACGTGCCGCAGCAGGCGCTGGTGGTGCAGGGGCCGAGCAGCTTTGAGGTCAACTTGACGGTGAACGGGGCGCGCGTCAACATCGGCTCAACGGTTATGTTCCGCACCATTGAGGAAGACACGTTGTTGGAAATCACCGTGTTGGATGGCCGAGCGACCGTGCTGCCGGACATCCCCAACGGCCAAACGACGATCATTCCTGCTGGGTTTCGCAGCTTCTTTTGCCTCGATGATCCGGATGATCGCGGCACTGACGGCGAATCGAACGACAAATTGGTGACGTGCAACGGCACGCCGCCGCGCCCGATCCCGCCGTCGGAGATCCGCGGGTCGTTGTGTGTGTTGCAGGAGATAGCTGCCACCCCGTTGAACTATCCGATTGATCTGGTGTGCCCGGGCGACCCTGCGCCGCCGCGCCCCGCCGGAGGCACGACCGGCGCAGCCCCCAGCCCCACCAGCACCCCCAGCCCGCAAGCCTGCAACGTCGTGATGATGGTCGGCCCGTATGACACGGTGGGCAGCTTTGGCCAGTACTTCCAGTGGATGGAAGTCCCGGGGGCGGATCGCTATGAGCTGCGCATCTACGATATCAACTTCACCGAGGTGTTCCGTGTGGACGCGGGGCGCGTGACCGCCGCCTTTGCCGACCCCGCGTCGATCACCCCTGAAGCCTTCATCTACTATGAGGTATTCGCTTTCCAAGAGGATCGCACGCTTTGCACTACCGGGCGGATCGGCGGCTTGCTGATCCGGGAACGCGCGCCGCAGCCGGTAGCCAACACGGGCTTCACCTTCACAGCAACCTGCAGCAGTTTGGTGACGGTGTCGTGGTCAGGGGCACAGCCGGGTGACATCATTAATTGGACGATTGA
>JBDNCV010000201.1:0-5530 GCA_046719465.1 Anaerolinea sp. | reverse complement strand
GGCTGAAGCCCCCTTGAGAAAATGCGCTCAAATCGAACGCAGCGCTGCAACACAAGCCCCCTTCAGGGGGCGCGTTCTAGCCGGATGCTTTAGCGTCCGGCGGCGGTGGGTACTAAGGCGCGGGGGCTGAAGCCCCCTTTAGGGGGCGCACTCTAGCCGGATGCTTTAGCGTCCGGCGGCGGTGGGTGCGCTGAAGCTCCCTTCAGGGGGCGCATTCTAGCCGGGTGCTTTAGCGCCCGGCGTCTACTCCCTGCACAGTTACCCCTCGCACGCTTATGCCTCATCCATGACCACGGCGATCTTGCCCAGCGCTTTGCGCTCCCACACATGCATGAGCGCGTCGGCGGCTTGCTCGAGCGGATAAGTGGCGCTGACGTAGGGCTTGATCGCCCCCTGCTCATACCAGCCGAGCAGCGTCTGGAAGGACTGTGCCATGACCTGCGGCTTGTTGGCGGCATACGCGCCCCAGAACGTGCCGAGGATGGCGCTGTTCTTGAGCAGCACGCGGTTCACCGCGACTTCTGGAATCCGCCCGCTGGCGAAGCCGATCACCAAATAGCGCCCCTCCCACGCGATCACGCGGATTACCTTGTCGAACAGGTCGCCGCCCACGGGGTCGAAGATCACGTCCACGCCGCGATCTTCCGTCAGGTTGCGCACGGCCTCGCGGATGTCCTGCGTGCTGTAGTTGATTGTGTGATGCGCGCCGTAAAGGCGAGTGAGCGCAAGCTTTTCCTCGGTGCTGGCGCAGGCGATGACCGTGGCGCCCATGTGCTTGCCCAGCTCCACCGCCGCCAAGCCGACGCCGCCCGCCGCCCCCAACACGAGCAGCGTCTCCCCGGGTTGAAGCTGCGCGCGATGCGCCAGCGCTACGTGCGCTGTGCCATAGACGACTGGGAACACTGCGCCGCTCAGGTTGGTCATGTCGGGGGGCATGGGCAGCGTCATAGCGGCGGGCGCGCAGACCTCCTCGGCCAACCCGCCGAGCGTCACCACGCCGATCACGCGCTGCCCCACATGGCGATCCGTCACGTCGGGCGCGACTTCGGTGATCGTCCCGGCCACCTCAATCCCCGGGATGAACGGGAAAGGCGGTTTCATCTGGTAGAGACCCTGCACTAAGAGCGCGTCGGGGTAATTCACCCCCGCCACATGGACGCGAATCCGCACCTCGCCGCTGTTCAAGATAGGCGGTGGCATCTGCTCCACGGTCAGGGTGTTGGGCAATCCAAAGGCACGACAAACCAACGCTCTCATAAACAAGACTCTCCCTCAATGGTTTTTCCACCAACAAATAGTATCCCAATCTGGTCATTTTTCCCAAAAATAACCCAAGATGTTTGGGATAAACCGTATGACCACCCTGCCCATTGTGATATCGACGGGTCATTAGGGATAAGCCTGCGATAAGTGCTATACGAAATACAGGCCTCATCCCCCCAACCTTCTTCTCTCGAAGGAGAATCGAGCTGCATGCGGCCACTCGTGCCGAGTAAGTCCCCTCTCCACGGGAGAGGGGATTTAGGGGTGAGGCCTTCTGCGGGCGAGGCAGGCCTCGCCCCTCACGTTGTCTGAGAAAGGGGGGTGAGGCCTTCTGTGGGCGAGGCAGGCCTCGCCTGCTCACGTTGTCTGAGAAAAGGGGGTGAGGCCTTCTGCGGGCAAGGCAGGCCTCGCCTGCTCACGTTGTCTGAGAAAGGGGGTGAGGCCTTCTGCGGGCGAGGCAGGCCTCGCCCCTACTGGATTTTTGACAGGCGCTGGGGGATACTTGCCGCAGCGAGCAAGCGACGACAACGACCAACCATGACAACCCAACTCGAACCGGAGATTATCCCAGCGGCGCAGGCGCGCGCCGCCATCCAACAGCGCATCCATGAGACGCTTGGTGAGGATTACCAGCGCGATTGGCTGGTGATCCACAACGCGGATTATCTCGTGCGGCTCAACCGCGGCGCGATCAACCTTGATTTTCAATGCGACCTGCTGGGCAACGTGGAGGTGATCGAGCGACCCGTGAACCCGCTGCAAGCTAGCGGGCGCTTCATCGCGTGGACGATCCTCGTCGCCTCGTTGTTCATCGCCCTGTTTATCGCCTTTGCTGTGGGCATCCTGCGCTGACCGTGAACGCCATCCTTCGCCAACGCCTGCTGATCATTGCGCTGGTGCTGGTGCTGGCGCTGCCGACCCTGCTGTATCCGCTGGGGCGCGATCAAGGCATGTACGCCAACATCGGCGCAGCCATCCTGCGCGGCGGCCTGCCCTATGTCGACATGTGGGACATCAAACCCCCACCCATCTACTACCTCTACGCGCTGAGCATGGCGCTGTTCGGGCCGACGCCGCTGGGCGTGCGCGCGCTGGATCTGCTGCTTGTGCCGGTGGGCATGTGGGGGCTGATGCTGCTGGGCGCGCGGATCGCGGGCGAGCGCGTCGGCCTGTGGGCGGCGCTGCTGTATGGCGTGTTCTACTTCAGCGATCAGTTTGCCAACCTCACGCAGAGCGACTCACTCGTCACGGTGTTCATGATCTGGGCGGCGCTGGCCAGTTGGCAGGCGGCCGCGGTCACCGCGGGCAGTCGCGCGGCGCTGGGGTATGCGCTGGCGTGCGGGGCCTTGTGCGGCGTGATCGTGTGGTTTAAGCAGTATCAGGCCTTTTTTGTCGCGGCGTTGGTGCTGTGGCAGATCGTCCAGCGCTGGGGCCGGTGGCGCGCGCTGGCGAGCGAAGCAGCGGCCTTCACCTTGGGCGGCCTGCTGACCGGCGGCGGCCTGCTTGCCTATTTCGCCGCCATCGGTATCCTCCCTGAGATGCTCATCGTTGCCCAGTCCACCAGCGCCTACAACGCCCAATACAGCGATTGGGGCGCGTTCTTCAATCAGATGGGCAGTTACTTTACCTTCCGCTGGTGGTATTGGGGCGCGCTGTTTGTCTTGGTGGGGCTGGCGGCGCTGCTGAGCGCGACGAGACGACTGAACGGGCGCGGGTGGGGTTTTGTGTGGGGCTGGCTGGCGGCAGCCGCGGCCTTCATGGTGGTGCAGCGGCTCGGCTTCGACACGCACTGGTTTCCCATGCTGCCGCCGATGGCGCTGCTGGGCGCGGGGGCGCTGGCTTGGGTGAGTGGCCCTAACCCACTGCTCGAAGTGGCTGCAGGCAAGCCACCCGAGGAGAAGGGGTCAAAAGTCCCCTCTCTACGGGAGAGGGGACTTAGGGGTGAGGCCTTTCACCCTCTCATCCATGCCGCCTTCATCCTGACCTTTAGCGGTATCTTGGCGTACAATACATGGTGGCCAGCGTGGGGCTATCTGACCGGTCAAGAGACCCAGTACGACTACTACGCGCAGTTCCAAGCTAATGACCTCAAACCGGAGCAGAGCTTGGCGGTCGTGGAGTGGCTGCGGCCGCGGCTGGTGGCCGGCGATACGCTGTACGTGTGGGGCTTTCGGCCTGAAGTGGCCTTCATGGGCGGCTGGCGACCCGCCACGCGCTGGCAAGCGCAGTTCCCGTTGGTGGCCTCGTGGTACCCGCACGAGTGGCAGCAGCAAAACGTCGATCTGCTGTGGGCTGCGATGCCGCCCTATGCGCTCATCCTGACCGACGACTTCATGCCGTGGGTGACAGGGCAGCATGCGGACAGCCACACGATCCTGCAAGGCTACACGGAGCTGAACAACTGGCTGATGGCCAACTATGACCGCGTTCACACGATTGGAGACTTTCTGATATGGCAACGCAAGCCACGCACATAGTCGTGCGCAAAGCGACCGAGGCGGATATCAAGCCCCTCAGCGAGTTCATCAGCCGCTTTGTGGCGACCGGTGACTTGCTCCCGCGCACGCTGACCGAGCTGCACGACCTGCTGCCCAACTTCTTCATCGCCGATGACAACGGCAAGATCGTCGGCTGTGCCACATTGGAGATCTACAGCCGCAAGCTGGCGGAAATTCGCAGCTTGGCCGTCGCGCCAGAAGCGCAGGGGCATGGCGTGGGCAAGCAGCTTGTCGAGGCGTGCGTAGAGCTGGCCAAGCAGCACAACGTCTACGAGGTGATGGCCATCAGCAGCGCTGAGGAATTCTTCAAGAAGTGCGGTTTTGACTTCACCCTGCCCAACCTGCGCAAGGCTTTCTTCCTGACGACCCGCGATGAACTCTAGACGCACCCACGACCGCTGGACGATCCACCGCGAGGGCTACCCGACGCTGGCGCTGGTGGCGCTGCTCGGGGCCGCCCTCAGCCTGCTGACTGCTCGCCTTGCGCCGCGCCGCCTGCCGGTCGTGCTGGGGCTGGCGTTGGGGGGGTGGGGCTTCTTCGCCCAGTTCTTCCGCCACCCGCCGCGATCCATCCCGCAGGACGACGCGCTGGTGCTTTCCCCCGCTGATGGCACGATTGTCGCGGTGGAGCGCGTCTACGAGCCGGAGTACTTTCAGGGCGAGTGCCTCAAGCTCTCGATCTACATGTCGGCGCTCAACGTCCACCTCAACCGCGTGCCCGTCAGCGGGCAGGTGGTCTACACGCGCTATCACCCGGGCCAGTATCTGGTGGCCTTCCACCCCAAAGCCAGCGAACGGAACGAACGGAACACGGTCGTGCTGGCGGATGCGGCGGGGCGCAAGGTGCTGGTGCGGCAGATCGCGGGGCTGCTGGCGCGGCGCATCGTGCCTTACCTCAGCGCCGGGCAGGCCGTGCGCGCGGGCGATGAGCTGGGCTTCATCAAGTTCGGCTCGCGCTGTGATGTGTTCATCGCGGCGGAGTGCGACGCGCTGGTGACGCTCGATCAGCGCGTGCGCGGGGGCGAAACGCCGCTGGCCCGCTGGCGCTCATGATGAACCTGCGCTTCAACCGGTTGGTGATCCCCAGCACGATCACGCTAGCGGCTATCTTCGCCGGTTATTTGAGCATCCTCGCCAGCATCAGCGGTTACTACAAAGAGTCGGCAGCGCTCATCTTGCTAGCCGCGCTGCTCGACATGATCGACGGGCGGGTGGCGCGCATGATCAACGCCAGCAGCGACTTCGGCGTGCAGATCGACAGCCTCGCCGACGTGGTGAACTATGGCCTCGCGCCTGCGCTGCTGTTCTACGCGCTTTACTTCGAGCAGATTGGTCTGCTGGGCGTCGCGGTGAGCTTTCTGCCGGTGGCGTGCGCAGCGATCCGCCTTGCGCGCTACAACGTCAGCGCTGACCCCGACATCCCCAGCGCCTACTTCGAGGGCTTGCCAACGACGATGGCGGCGTTCGTGATGTCGGCGTGGGTCATCTTCGCCGGAACGTACTACCCCGCGTTCGGCACGCCCGCCCAAGCCGCGCTGGTGACGATCATCCTCTCCCTGCTCATGATCAGCACCGTGCACTACGACAAAGCCAATATCTTCTCGCTGCGCTACATCCGCAAGACGCGGCGGCTGCTCACGCTGCTGGCGATCGCGGTCTCGATCCTGATCTCACCGCCGCTGGCGCTGTTCCTATGGGGCTGGCTTTACATCATGTACGGCCTGACGCGCAGCGCGATCATCTTCATCTGGTATGCGCGGCGCGACGAC
>JBDNCV010000200.1:0-5565 GCA_046719465.1 Anaerolinea sp. | reverse complement strand
CGACGTACAGCTCGCCCGACGACAAGAACCGAATCGTAGGGCTGGGTTCCAGCGTGGGGCCGCTGAGGGCAAAGGTGGGGATGGGCGTGGGGTCGCCCGCGCCGCTGCAAGCCGCCAGCAGCAGCGCCGCGCCAGCGCAAAGGCTACTCAGGGCGCGCATAGATCACCATCCGCTCACAGCCATCTTCGAACGGTTCTTCGTCACAGCCGCCGTAGACCGCCTCGACACGGAAGCCGCACAGCTTCAGCAGCAGCGTCATCTCAGGGTAGAAGAAATAGCGCAGGACATGAGGTGCAATCAGCCGATGCACCACGCCGTCCGCGTCGATCTCGTCGTAGATCCATTTGACGTGCAGAAGCTGCGTCGTGCGGTCAAGCACGCTGTGCGATTGCAGCATGATGAGGTGGCCGCTGTCGGGGTCGATGAAGGTGCGATCCAGCAGCAGCGCGTCGCTGTCTTGGGTGGCGAAGGTCTCGCCAGCGTTGGGCAGGTCGATCACGAGCCGACCGCCCTCGGCGATCAACGCCCGCAGGCGCTTGAGCAAGGCGATCTGCGCCTCTTGAGCGTGGAAGTGCATCAGCGCGTTGTACGTCAGCAGGACGAGCGGGTAGCGCTGCGTGGTGCGATAGGTGAGGATGTCGGCCTGCTCATAGGTGACGAATTCGCGCAGGTGGGGCAGCGCGTTGAGCTTGGTCTCCAAGCGCGCCAGCATGGCCGCGTCGTTGTCGACGCCGTGCGCGCGGTGGCCTTCCTGCGCAAGGTGCAGCAGCACGCGCCCCGTCCCACAGCCCACGTCGAAAATCGGCGCGCCGACCTCGTCTGCAAGGCGGCTGTAGAGCGCTAAATCGTCCACGCGGTCGGCAGTTTCAGCGTCGTAGAAGCGGGCAACAGTCGTGTAAAACGCGGACATAAGTCAGCCTTTGCTGTTGAGTAGTGCCTCTATCCTACTGAACAAACGCCGCGCGTCGAGGGCGGACGGGGCCGCGGCCCCAGCTCAGCCTTTGCGCGCTTGGCGGGCGAAGAAGGCCTCGACCGCTTGCAGGTGGTCAGGGTGCGCCCACAGCGGGGGGAACAGGTCGCGCTCGGCTTGGAGTGCGGCCTCATACGGCAGGGTGCGGTGCGCGTGCAGCAGGGCCTTGATCGCGCGGACGACCTGCGGCGGGCGCTCGGCGATGGCCTCGGCGCGGCGCTGGGCAGCCGCCAACGCTTGGGCATGAGGGGTCATCTCGTTGGCCAGCCCCAGCGCCAGCAGCGCCTCCGCGTCTAGCGGCTGGCCGTCCAGCAGCAGCTCGAGGGCTTTGGGCGCACCCACCAGCCGCGCCAGCCGCTGGCCGGCCCCCCAGCCGGGCGTGAGCGCCATGTTGATCTGCACAAAGCCCATGCGCGCGCGCTCATCGACGATCCGCAGGTCGCAGGCGAGGGCGATCTCGCTGCCGCCGCCCAGCGCATAGCCGTTGATAGCGGCGATGACCGGCACAGGGAGCCGTTCCAGCGCTAGCAGCGCGTCGCCCATCAGGTCGATCATGGCGCGCGCGTCGGCCTCGGTCGGCTGATCGCGCAGCTCGACAAGGTCGCCGCCGCTGCAAAAGGCCTTCGCCCCTGCGCCGGTGACGATCAACACGCGCAGCGCAGGGTCGCGCTCAAGCTGGCGGATCGTCTCGGCGAAGTGGCGCATGGCGGCGCGGTTGAGCGCGTTCATTGTGTCGGGGCGGTTGAAGGTCAGCGTGGCGACGCCGTTCGGCGCAGTGTGCAGCAGGATGGGGTCGGTCATGGGGTGTCCTCCGAACATCGCGCTCGCGTGAGCCTACGATTGCCCCACTCAGGGCGCGCCCACGCATGACAGCTTGCAAAACTTTGCTACAATGCCTAGCAAGGTTAACAGTTTGAGTGGGTTTTACAAGATGACGCATAGACTCTTAAAGACGCTGATCTTGCTCGCGTTGATGATGCTGCTGGCGCTGCCGCTGTGGGCGCAGGAAGGGCTGATCGTCACGGTGCAGCAGCGCCTCACGCTGCGGACGGGGCCGGGCACAGAGTGGGATCGGATCACCGTGCTGCCGGTGGGAACAGCGGTGGCGCTCGACGGGCGCAGCGAGGACGGCCAGTGGGTGCGCGGCATCACAGAGCGCGGCCAAGTGGGCTGGATGGTGTTCGGGGCGCTGGGGCTGCGGCTGAACCAAGTGCTGCCGCTGCCGGTGATCGCCCGTGACGCGCCGATCACGGTGGCCGCCCCGCCGGGCGGCGCGCCTGCGCCTGCTGCCCCCAGCCGTGGCGGACTGCCCGCGCCGGTGGTGGCGGGGTCGCCGGTGCGCGGCTTCAGCTATGGTGGGCATGTCGTCTCATTGAGCGATCGCACCGTAGACGCGATGCGCCGCGCGGGCATGACGTGGGTCAAGAAGCAAATCCGCTACTTCCGCGGCAACAACCCCAACGACTTCGCAGGGTTGATCGCCGATGCGCACAGCAAGGGCTTCCGCATCATGCTGGGCGTGGTCGGCCTGCCGTCGGAGGTGCTGGGCGAGGGCTACTTCGACGAGTACGCAGGCTTCGTCGCGGGGCTGGCCGCGCTTGGCGCAGACGCAATCGAAGTGTGGAACGAACCCAACATCGACCGCGAGTGGCCGACCGGCCAAGTCAACGGCGCGACTTACACCCAGCTGCTGGCGCGCGCCTACAACGCCATCAAAGGCGCGAACCGCAACACGCTGGTGATCAGCGGCGCGCCTGCCCCGACAGGCTTCTTCGGCGGGTGTCAGGCGGGCGGCTGCGATGATGCGGTGTTCCTCCAGCAGATGGCGGCGGCGGGCGCTGCGAATTATATGGACTGCGTCGGCGTGCACTACAACGAGGGCATCGTTCCGCCCACGGTGACGCGCGGCGACCCGCGCAGCGAGTACTTCACCCGTTACTACCCCAGCATGGTAAACGTCTACGCCAGCGCCTTCCGTGGGAGCCGTCCGCTGTGCTTTACCGAGTTGGGCTACCTCACCCCTGAGGGGCTGGGGCCGCTGCCCGGCGGCTTCGCATGGGCCAGCAACGTCACCGTGGCGCAGCAGGCCGCGTGGCTGCGTCAAGTGGTGGATATGGCGCGCCGCAGCGGCAGCGTGCGCGTGCTCATCATCTGGAACGTGGACTTCACCAACTACGGTGACGACCCTATGGCTGGTTATGCTATCATCCGCCCTGATGGAAGCTGCCCAGCGTGCGATGCGCTGGGGCGCTAACCGTGATCGATCTGACTAAGGGGCGGCCATGACGAGTTATGATCCGGCGCTGGACGAGGCGGAGGGCGGCGGGCTGCCGCGCGGCTGCGGCGCGACCATCTTGGTCACGACGGCGCTCATCACCGGCTTGATGGTGCTGGTGGGCTTGTTCCTGCCGCCGTTCAGCCTGTATGACCGGCTCTTCGGCGTGCAGTACACCGCGCTGAGCCAACCCGGGAACAGCGCCGCCACCCTTGAGGATGGGCTGCGCGTGTCGCTCATCAGCGGGCCAGCGGTGGACGTGACGCTGGGGCGCGTCTCATTGGTCACGTTTGCCTACGGCGGCGGCGACGCCTCCGACTGGGTGGGGCAGGCGCAGGCGGCGCTCCCGCGCAACCTTGCGCTGTTGAGCGATGTCTACCGCTTGCAGTATCGCCAGACCAACGATGCGCTGCTCAGCTTCAGCTTAATCGAGCCGAGCGCTGCCCAGCCCGAAGTGCTGGACGTGTACGGCTACGACCGCGCCAACGCCCGTTGGGAGTTCATCCCCTCGCGTTACAATGGCCGCCGCTTTGAAGCGGTCACCGCGCGCAAGTACGACGCGGTGGCGCTGTTCCAAGCGGCCCCGCCGCCGCCGCTGGTGGTGGTGCAGTACGACCTCAACCAGCTCTTGAGCGCGGAGGCCGCCGCCGCTGCCGACATCGTCGCCCCGGCCGGCCTACAGCCCATGCTCAACGGGGCGTTGACCGGCAGCCTCGCCCCGGGCTTCGACCTCGCCGCCGACTATCAGGTGATGCCGATCCTGCGCGACTTCGCCGACCCGCGCGCGCTGGACACTGAAACGGTCAACGCGATTTTGAGCAATCCGGCGCTGCGCCGCGAACACGCGCGGCAGATCGCCTCGCTGGCGGCGGGCGGCTTTGACGGCGTATGGATCGACTATCGCGGCCTGAGCGCCGAACAGCGCGACAACTTCAGCGCCTTCCTGCGCGAGCTGCGTGGCCAACTGGCCACCACGCGGATGAAGCTGGGGGTGGTTGTGCCTGCGCCGGTCATCTCGTTTGGCGAGTGGGACACGGGCGCGTATGACTGGCAGCAGATCGGCCACTACGCCGACTTTGTACAGGTCAACATGCCGCTTGACCCATCCGCTTACCTGCCGGGCGACCGTGAGTACGTCCGCGCGATGTTCACGTGGGCGGTGCGCGTGGTGGATCGTACACGGCTCATGATGGGCATGACGGCCCGCTCCATCCGTGAACTGAACGGGGCGCATACGCTCGTGGGCTATGATGAGGGACTCGCGGCGCTGGGCAACGTGGTCGTGACGGCGCAGCACACCGAAGGCGGGGTGGTCGTCCCCGGCTCCACCATCCGCGCTCGCCTTGACGGTCGCCCGGCGCTGGCGGGGGTCGATACGCGCCTCAACGCCCCCTACGTGGACTATCTCAACGCAGACGGCAGCCGCGCCGCGCGCATCTGGCTGATGACAGGCAATGCGCTGCGCTGGCGGTTAGACGCGGGCGCGGGCTTCGCGCTGGCAGGGGCGGCCTTCTATGACCTGCTCGCGCCTGATCTGGCGGAGGGGGTCAGCAGCGCCATCCGCGACTACCGCGCGCAAGTTCCGCCCGCCGTCTCCCCGACGGATTTGGTGCTGCGCTGGCGGATCGAAGGCACAAACGGCCTGCTGCAAGAGGTCATCACCCCGCTGGGGCAGGAGCTGGAGACCGTCCTCAACGCGCCGGACGGCAACTACGCTGTCAACGTGGCGATCACCGGCATTGGCGAGGACAGCGAGGAAAGCCCTCGCAGCGGCGCGGTGGTGGCGCTGTTTGAGCCAACCGCCACGCCGACCCCGCTCCCAACCGCGACCCCGACCCCGCTGCCGACGGCCACGCCCACGCCTGCGCCGATTGTGGCCACGGTGGCCCCGGCGGGCAGCGGCGGCGGCAGTTGGGCGGCCGTGCGCCCGGGCGCGGGCAGCATCCGCGTTGGGCAGTTTGAGTACGGCGGGCACGTGTCGAACGCCAGCAGCGCCGCCACCATCAGCGCGATGCAGCGCGCGGGCATGACGTGGCTCAAGGTGCAGGTGCGCTACTCCCCGGGGGCGGACGCCAGCGCCGCCGCCAACTACATCAACCTCGCGCGGCAGAACGGCTTCAAGTCGCTCATCGGGACGGTGGGCAACCCGGGCGACCTCGCGGCGGGCGGCGACGGCTTCATCGCAGGGTATGCCAACTGGCTGGCGACGATTGCCAGCTATGGCCCCGACGCGATTGAGGTGTGGAACGAGCCAAACCTCGACCGTGAATGGCCCACCGGCCAGATCAGCGGGGCGGCTTACGCCAACATGCTGCGCAT